>JAJZCT010000077.1 GCA_021828925.1 Planctomycetota bacterium | reverse complement strand
GCGTCTCGAAATGAACACTGGTTTCAGGTAACGGCGTTCCGTTGGGTGATCTTGGAATGAACTCCGCCGATTCAGCCGCACGCGCATTGGAACTTAAGCCGCCAACGGAAGCAGCCCCCAGAGCGGCCAATGCCGTACCGACAACAAACGAGCGACGATTCAACTCCCCACCCGTGCTGTCCGTGGTTTTTGGATCAGGCTCCATGATAAAGAACTCCTTGATTTCTACATTCCGGCCAGGAATATGCCCCATCCGCAGGTGAACGTCAGGAAGCACCGTAGTTTCAAGGCTACTGACTTTGGAACGTCATTGCAAGCCGCTGTTAATCCAATTTTCCCGCAAATTGACCTGAAGCATTCATGATGGTTTATAGCCCATGCTGGGGCGACAGTTCTTCGTTGGGGCCAACCGCGCCAGCCAGCCACGCCGGCTGCTTAATCCGGCATTTCCAGTTCATTGCGCCGGGCCATTGCACGCTGTAACGCCGCCATCGGCAGATTGATGATTATTAACAAGTATTCAGCGAAACCGGGCCTATTGGCCTATACAAGTTCCGGCTGCTAAAATAGTTTCAGGCAAGATGATTTAACAAGATGCTGCCGCTCGGGGAAAGAAATCACCCGTGATGGAATGTTGCGCAACGCAATGGGTCATTGACCTTGAAAGGCGATGTGTATGAAGCGGGTGGTTATCCGGGTGGTGGTGGTACTTCTGGTGCTGGCCGGTGCGGGTTATGGATTCTATTGCTGGAAGCAAAGTCAGAAGCACACACCGATCACCCATATCCGTCTTTACGGCAACATGGATGAACGCGATATTCAACTGGCCTTTAAGGAATCGGGGCGTGTCACGCGGGAACTGGTGCATGAGGGCGATTCCGTCAAAACAGGCCAACTCGTGGCCACACTGGATACGGATTGGCTCGTGCATGAAGTCGCACAGGCCCGCGCGGTTCTGGCGGCACAAAAACAGGCGTTCTTGCGATTGAAGCACGGCAGCCGGCCTCAGGAAATTGCCCAGGATCGGGCGCTTTATGCCGCCGCCAAAGCGCAGGCCGCCAATGATCTGGTCAATGTCAATCGATATAAACAATTGCTGGCCACGGGTGATGTGACCAAGATCAGCTATGACAATGCCCAAGCATTGTGGGCCGTGGATCATCAAAAGGCTCTGGCAGCGCGCGAAACATTGCGACTTGCCGTGCTGGGACCGCGGATTGAAGACATCGCCGAGGCGGAAGCGAAAGTACATGCCGATGAAGCGCAATTGGCACTGCTGGAACAATATCTGACCGACACCAGGCTCATCAGCCCGATTGATGGCGTGATTCGCACGCGAATTCTGGAACCCGGTGATATGGCCAGTCCGCAAACACCTGTTTATACCATTGCCATCATGAACCCCAAATGGGTGCGGGCGTACATTCCGGAAACCGAACTGGGATATATTCATACCGGTTCCCAGGCTTGGGTTACAGTAGACAGCTTTCCCGACAAACCATTCGCCGGTTGGGTTGGATTCATTTCACCAGTGGCGGAATTCACCCCAAAAACCGTGGAAACCACGCAACTGCGCACAAGTCTGGTTTATGAAGTGCGGGTATATGTGAAAGATCCGCATGATCTGCTGCGATTGGGAATGCCCGCCACCGTTAATATTCCGGTCCAGCCGGCGGCAACTCAGAGCAGTGAATTGAGGCCTTAAATGGATTCCGCCGCACCATCTGCCAAACCGGTTATCCTGTGCCGGGAATTGCACAAATCCTTTCCCGATGGGCATGGTGGAACCGTCGCCGCACTTACCGACGTATCGCTCGAAGTGCATCGGGGCCTGATGGTAGCCCTGGTAGGTCCTGATGGCGCGGGGAAAACCACCCTGATTCGATTGATCATGGGACTGATGGCGGCGGATTCCGGGGATATTCAGGTGCTGGGAAGCAACATTACTCAACATCCTCATGCGGCGGAATCTGACGTAAGTTACATGCCGCAGAAATTCGGCCTGTATGAAGATTTAACTGTGCAGGAAAATTTAGATTTATACGCTGATCTGCACGGTGTAAACGCTATCGATCGCAAAACGCGCTATGCCGAATTATTCGCCATGACCAATCTGGCTTCTTTCACCAGGCGGCTGGCAGGCCGGCTTTCCGGCGGGATGAAACAAAAACTGGGGCTGGCCTGCGCACTGGTGCAGTCCCCAAAGCTTCTAATACTTGATGAACCAACCGTCGGCGTTGATCCGGTGTCCCGGCGGGAGTTGTGGGGGATATTGTTTAATCTGGTGAAAACCAGATTCCTCACACTGCTGATCAGCACGCCATACCTGGAAGAAGCGGAATTCTGCAATCACGCCGTAGTTATGTATAAAGGCAAAATCCTAACCGAAGGTTCTCCACAGCACGTGGCGGATCAGGCCAAAGGCCGCACCTTTCGTCTGGCCGTACCGCCGGATTTCAAACCGCGACAAGTCGTGGCCACACTGCTGACTTCCACCGCTGTTGCTGATGCTGTCCCCGAAGGCGGAGACGTTCGGCTGGTGCTAAAGGCTCCGGCAGGCATTACCGACGTACCGACCACAGCCCGGACCACAGAGCTTCAACCGCAACTCGCGGATGGCTTTATGGTTCTCTTGCGGCAGGCTGTTGAGAAGGCACCTGTCGCACCCGTCCCACCGACATCGAATGCCTCCCCCGCTCAAACCGATGCGGATTCCGGCGGCACGCCCGCATTACAGCCTCACGGCCTGACCGCCCCACCGCGAATTGTGCCACCGGTCGCCGTTGCCACCCGGCCCGGAGAAATCGTCGTACAGGTGCATGATCTGGTGCGGCGCTTTGGAGACTTTGTGGCCGTGGATCATGTTAATTTTGAAATCAAAACGGGGGAAATCTTTGGCCTGCTGGGGCCCAATGGCGCAGGAAAAAGCACGACATTTCGCATGTTATGCGGCTTGTTACCGCTGACCGGCGGCACGCTGCGCGTGGCAGGCTATGACCTGCGCCACGCCAGAGCATCGGCTCGGCAGGCCGTGGGCTACGTAGCCCAGAAATTTTCCTTATACGGCCAATTAAGTGTTCGGGAAAATCTTGCCTTTTTTGCCAGTGCCTACGCTCTACGCGGCAGCCGCCGGAAGCGCCGTCTGGCGTGGGCCATCACGGAATTTGATCTGGGGAATCTGTTGACCAATATAACCGGGGAGATTCCCGATGGTTTCAAACGCCGCCTGGCCATGGCCTGCGCCCTGCTGCACGAACCGGCTATTCTTTTTCTTGATGAACCAACTTCGGGCGTTGATCCTCTGGCGCGCCGCGAATTCTGGCAACGCATTACCTCCATGGCGGACCAGGGGGTGACCGTGGTTGTCACCACGCACTTCATGGAGGAAGCGGAATATTGCGACCGCATGGTCATTATGATGAATGGCCGCGTTCTGGCCGGCGGCACCCCGGCCGAAATCAGAAAACTTGGCACCACGGCGGACAAACGTGAACCGACCATTGAGGACGCGTTTATCCGTGTGGTAATGGATGAAAACAACGCCCTTCACAAAGGCAGTGCCGCATGAGCCGTGAAATGAAATCAGGGAAACTGCGGCGGATAATGGCCATGAGCCGCAAGGAAGCGCGCCAAATGATGCGCGATCCCAGCAGCATAGCGTTGGGAATTGTGCTTCCTTTGCTGCTGATCCTGCTGTTTGGGTATGGTTTGTCGCTGGACGCGCATAACGTTCCCGTGGCGGTGGTAATGGAGAATCAGTCGCCCGCGGCGCAAAGTCTGTTCGGCGCGTTTGCCGGATCCCGCTATTTTGAACCGCGGGCGGTGCATTCGATGATTCAGGCCGATCATTTAATGTCCGCGGGAACCGTCGATGGCATTGTGCGTCTGCGGCATAATTTCTCCCGCAATTTGCAGGCCGGCCATGCCAATATCCAGTTCACCGCCAACAGCATTGATGCCAATCGTGCGCGACTGATTGAAAATTATGTCAGCGGCGTTGTAGCCGTTTGGCTGGCGCAGCGCGGGCTTGCGCGCGGAGAACATTATTACCAGCCGGTGACCATGCAGCAGCAGATATGGTTTAATCGCGGCATGAACAGCCGCTATTTCCTGGTACCGGGACTGCTGGTGCTGATCATGACGTTGATCGGCGCCCTGATGACAGCGCTGGTGGTGGCCCGGGAATGGGAGCGCGGCACTTTTGAGTCTCTGTTTGCCACCCCCGTGCAACCTGGCGAAATTATCATCAGCAAAATTATTCCCTATTTTTGCCTTGGCATGATCGGACTGGCCGTTGCGGTAACCGCGGCGAAGCAATTGTTTCAAGTCCCGATTCGCGGATCTCTGCCGGTTTTAATTCTGGTTTCGGCGTTGTACCTGCTCGTGGCGCTGGGCATGGGACTGCTGATATCAACACGCACGAAAAATCAGTTTATCGCCAGTCAGGCGGCACTGCTGCTGACATTCTTGCCCGCAATGATGCTTTCGGGCTTTGTTTTTGATATTCGCAGCATGCCGCCGGCCATTCAGGCCATCACCTATCTGCTCCCCGCGCGCTATTTTGTGGCGCTGCTGCAAACGCTGTTCCTGGCGGGCGATATCTGGAGTGTGATTTTACCCAACACCGCCGTATTGATGTTGATGGCAATTATTTTTCTCGGTTTAACCCGGCGGCTAACCGCGAAACGGCTGGTATGACATGAATAATATATTGTTTCGCATTCTGGCCCTGATACAAAAGGAACTCGTTGCCATTTTCAAGGACCCGCGCAGCAGATTTGTCCTGGTGGGGCCGCCGATTCTGCAGATGATTGTTTTCGGCTACGCCGGCACATTTGATCTCAACAATGTGCCTTATGTGCTTGTGGACAAAAGCCACTCCAGCGAATCGACACGTTTCATCAGCGGACTCAATGGGTCAGGTATTTTTACCTGCGTGGCAACCGCTGGAAATATCCAGCAGGCCCGCCCCTTGCTCAATGCCCGCCAAACCTTGCTGATCATCCAGATTCCACAGCATTTTCAACGCAATCTCTCAACCGGACACCCGGCGCAGATTCAAGTAATCGCCGATGGTCGAAATTCCAATACGGCGGCCTTGGCCATTGGGTACCTCAATGAGGTGGTCAGTCAATTCAACGCCGCTTTTCGGGCCAGGCATTTCAGCGGCCAACCGCCCCCGCCCGCGGTCCTGCACATCCGCTCATGGTTTAATCCGGACCTGCTTTCCCGCTGGCAGTTTGTCCCCGCAATGATCGGACTTATTACCATGCTGGCGGTTATGATCCTTACGGCCATGTCCGTCGCCCGGGAACGCGAGCAAGGCACGTTTGACCAACTGCTGGTAACACCGTTTACACCGCTGGAGATCATGGCCGGCAAAGCCACGCCGCCCATCCTCGTGGGACTCGGGCAATCCGCGGTCATCATTCTCATTGTGCGATACTGGTTCCAGGTCCCGTATTATGGAACCGCGGAAGCGATCATCCTCACCGTTGTCATTTTTATTATTGCCGCGGCCGGCATGGGCTTGCTCGTATCGTCAATATCTTCCACGATGCAGCAGGCGCTTTTGGGGACATTCGTACTGGTCATGCCCAGCGCGCTGTTATCCGGCATGGCCACGCCGGTTTCCAACATGCCCCGAGCGATTCAGGATTTTACCCTGCTTAATCCACTGCGCTATGACGTGCAGGCCTCGCGGGAAGCATTTCTGCAGGGTGCCAATGTCCACCAGCTTCTCCCCGACCTTATTCCCATGGCCGTCATCGCCATCGTCACCCTGCTGACGGCCTCATGGCTGTTCCGAAGAATACAGTAGAGGCAATTCGATGTTCGTAGATTGCCAGCCGCAGGTTTAACCGCGTGCCCGCAGCGCATGCCAAGTTTCGCACACACATGCACCAGGCTGGCGCGCAGAGAATGCTTCCCGGCAGAATCATTCTTCGCCCCGGTGCAACGTACCGTCACTGCCTCTGAAAGCCCATAATGGAAGCAATGCCAGGACGCCTTTTATTACTGCAAGTGTTACACCCATGACCCGATTACCCGATTCGATTATAGACCGCCGGCCGGTACAATAGGCCGGTGGCCTTCCGGCAAGAAGACCACACCTGCTGCGCACGGAGAACCCAATGGGAACTCGGGGAAAGGCATTTGCGTTAAGCCTCATTGCGGGAGCGGTGCAATTCGCGCTGGCGATTATCGCATTTGGGGGCTGGACGGCGTTTTTCAGTCATGGGGCACTGATTGCAGTCACTGTCATTACAGCGGCGATGATGTGCGTTGCCCCATTTAGCCAGGGCAACCTGAGTTCAGGCACGCAGGAGGACCGCGGCAACCGTTGGGTCCTCACCGCCTTCGCCCTGATCGCACTTGCAACCGCAATTGTGCCGCCCTATACCGACCGCATCGGTCTGTGGACAATTGATGGAGATACCACGCGCTGGATCGGCCTGATTCTGTATACACTCGGCGGCACCCTGCGATTATTTCCAGTCTTTGTGCTCGGCTCACGGTTCAGCGGCCTGGTTGCGATTCAACCGGGGCACACCCTTGAAACCCACGGGATTTACGGACTGATTCGCAACCCAAGCTACCTGGGATTGCTGATCGGCATGCTGGGATGGGGACTGGTATTCCGCGGCTGGTCCGGCATTCTGATCACCGCGCTGGTTCTCGTGCCGCTTATACCCCGTATCCGGGCTGAAGAACGCCTGCTGCACGCCCACTTTGGCGCACAGTATGATGCTTACGTAGCCCGCACCTGGCGGCTGTTGCCGGGCATTTACTGACTTTAACGCGCAAAGCTCAGATGCTCCCCCCGTTGCCAAACCCGGCTCCCGCCAGGCGGGACATTTTAACTTTGGCCAAACAGCGGCCGATGCGCAAAACCTCAGGAACTATCTATAATGGGAACTCATGGTCGCGACGCGTGAACAATTTGGCAGCGGGATTGCGTGCGAGAAGCCAAGGCTTCCGCGCACCCCGCGATCGGCCCGCGAGCGGTTTTTACATTCCGGCCTGCGGAATTTTCGTGCCGGCGCACTGGTCGGAAAATCTGCGTCATCTGCGCAATCTGTGGATCAGGATTCAGAACCTGGAATCTGGAATCTAGAAGGAACTGAACGCGCCGCGCTTCCGCCTTATTCTAACTCCCAACTCCTGACTCCCAGCTTCCCAACGCCCCCCTTCGCGTCCGAGGTTTATACCGATGACCTGATTTATTCTTGTGATATCGGGATGCCTTTGTGTCTTGGTGGTGAAAATTCATATTCCAGTTCCAGATGCTATATGCCAGACGCTGACTGCCGGCGCAACCTCGACGGCGGATATTGGACTGCGGAAGATTTGACAACTCTGCCATTGGACTTCACGTCCAACATGATGGCAGGCGGGAAGAAACAATATTATCTGGACATGGAATCCGCCCTGTATCTTCTGGGCGGGGGAAACAACGGAAGATATTACGATGCGGCTACGGGGAGATTTTTAAGCGAAGATCCAACCAGAGAAGCCGGCGGCGATGATAACCTTTATCGCTACGCGGGAAATGGTCCGATCAATAACCTTGATCCCAGTGGGCATGCCACAAAGCCGCCGCAGCCTCCACCCAAGTCTGTATACCATCCGCCGCAGAATGCTTCGACGGACAATACCAAAGCCAACGCCAAGCCGACATCGCCGATAAATACGAAGGGGGCTAATAAGCGCACGGATAACAAACAACAGCATACGCAGAACCATCCGGCATCGCATCAGTTGGTACATAATCCAATTACCCCACATACTGCGACGCCGGAATCCAATGGGGAAGCTCGCATTCATGCACTTTTGCGGGCGTATGAACTTGACATGGCCCGCGCATCGGCAACGGAACACACAACTTTCCCCGGCCCCGGATTAGGCGCATTTAACACCGCCTTACAAGCTGCGCTGGCAAATCCGAATGACGATCATGCATACCAGAAAGCAGTTGAATTATTCAAGCAATTGCCATCGATCACACCTTTGCCAGCGGGCGAACAATTCGATGTTAACCATCCGATTTTGGCGCCGGCGTTGGTTGGTTTACAATCCGCTGCCAACGCCTTCACCTTCAGCCTCTCCAACCGCGCCATCGGCCCGGAGGAGATGAAGTTCTATGAACAAATGCAAAAAGGCAGTGCTGCCGCGGCTTACGCCAATCCCGTGGGCCAGGCTGTCGGCATGGTAGACCCCGCAGCGATCGTTAAGGGTGTGGCGACACGGGTGGCTGAGAAAGTCGGGGCGAAGGAAGTCGACAAAATTGGGGCGAAAGCGGTTGAAAATCTGGGCAAAAAGGCCGCCGCAAGGAGCATGCCTGAGCTAGGCAACAAGCTTGACTATCCACTAGGTAAGGCGGCCGGTAGTGCCCACAATCTACAGCGCTCAGCGGATATGCTCCGCCAACTTGAAAGTATTGGTTTGCCCGACTCAGCCGCTACGCGGCGGCTTCTGAGCGACCACCTTACCGAAGTTCTCAACAACCCTTCGAATATCGTCCGAATCCAGGAGAACGGGCGCATCGTACGTGAATCGCTGCTAATGGGTCCGAAAGGCGGTGTGAAACTCGAGACGGTCTGGGAGCGCAACAAGCTTATCACCGTTCATATCTACGGGGGAAAATGAACATGCAAAGCTATCTGATTGAGTTTCAGTCAAAAGCGGCCCTTCAGGATTTTCTTGCGGCCGGGCCCCTGCCTTATTTGGTATTAGGCTCCGATTCAGAAGCTCCCAGAGAATTCTATGCGGTCGATATTTGGGGGCGCTTAGGGAAGCCATATAGAATTGGAATTATTTCAAGTGGCAGCGGGATCCGACCGTCATTGGTCCATTCTACTGATAGGGAATATTGGGCGATCGGCTACCATTCAAGGATTGGAATTGTCGACGCTGATAACGCCTGCCTCATATCCGAGACATGTTTAGATGGAGTTTTCTTTGAATTCATTATATGCGACTCTAATGATGAATTCGTTGCCGTACACGAGCTTGGAGCTGCGAAATTCCGATTTTCGGGTGCGAAAGTATGCTCGATTTCTACAGATATCTTGGAGAGTTGGCGGAAAGATCCCGGGGACAAGCTAATTTTGCGCCAGCAGGAGGACGGAAAGGAGATTGTTGTAGATCTAAAGGACTGTACCGGCCCAGCCGATTGTGGGGCTGCTGATCTTCATGATGATGGAGACGGACGCAATGACCAATGATCACGGATCAATGATCAAAACATAAGGAATTGTGCATAAGTAATGGTTGCGACAGCCGAGACAATTTCACCCCCCGAATCCCGTCGGCAGCGGTTCTTCCGCTCCGGTATTCAAATTGGGATGTGTGTAGATTGCGCTGCATCTCCGCGTTCCTCCGCATCCTCTTTGGTTCATAACTCCTTGGTGTCTTTGGGTCTTGGTGGTGAAAATCCGTTGCTCACTATGCAAAGCGCAGCGCTTCCACAATATTCTCGCTCCGAGGTTCTGGGTTCCGGATTCTGGCGCAGCCATCCCGGCAACGATCCGGTCAATAATTTGGACCCCAGCGGGCATAAGAACCAACCGCCGCCGCAGCACACTTTCCATCCGCCGCAAACGCAGCCGGCACAGGGTCCCAATGCCCACGTGAATGTCAAGACGCCGACAAGTCAGCATGGGACAACCAGTTCCGCGGAGCGCGGCATTCTGAAGCAGGCGGACTCGCTGGGCGACGCACCAAGTTGGGCGGTGCCCAAAGCGGGAGAACCGCTGGCCGGGGCGGGCTTTGGACAGGCGGCAAGTGGTTTACAGAAAATGGACCAGCAGGAAGCCCATTGGT
>JAJZCT010000076.1 GCA_021828925.1 Planctomycetota bacterium | reverse complement strand
AGGCTTTATTGCGCATATTAAAGGGCGCAAAAGCCCGTCTATTGTCTCGGATGCCTTGACCATGCTCGAACACATGGAGCATCGCGGCGCTTGCGGCTGCGAGGAAAATACGGGCGATGGGGCGGGGATTCTTACGGGGTTGCCGCATGAATTTCTGGTGAAAGTTGCCAAAAGAGATGCCAATATAACGCTGCCGGCATCGGGGAATTACGGGGCGGGAATTGTCTTTTTACCGTCGGATAATGAACAGCGCGCCTGGTGTGAAAAGGCATTTGCCACAGCAATTCAACAACGGAAGCTTACGTTGCTGGGCTGGCGGGAAGTTCCCGTGGATAACAGTATGATTGGCCAGTCTGCCAGACGCACCGAACCGCGGATGAAAATGGTGTTTGTCTCGGGTCCCAAGGGCATGGATCAACACACGCTGGACCGGGAACTTTATCTTGTCCGCAAGCAGGCCACCAAGGCGGTACGGGCGGAAGACTTACCGCAAAGCGATTATTTTTATGTTTGCAGCCTATCGACCACGGTGATGATTTACAAAGGCCAACTCACCAGCGGACAGGTGCGGGAATATTTCCGCGCCGATCTGATGGATGCCGATTATCAAACGCATCTGGCGTTGGTGCATTCACGCTTCAGCACCAATACGTTTCCTTCCTGGAGCCGGGCGCAGCCGATGCGGTATATGGCGCATAACGGCGAAATCAATACCCGTCGCGGCAACAGCAACTGGATGCACGCGCGGGAAGGCATGTTTGCCGGCGGGCCGTTCGGGCAGGATGTGGAACTGATTAAACCCGTCATAGAAGGTGATTCATCGGATTCGGGTGAATTTGATAACTGCCTGGAAATGCTGGTGCAAAACGGGCGGTCGTTACCCCATGCGGTGATGATGATGATTCCCGAGGCGTGGCAGAACCATGAATCCATGGATCCGCGGCGTCGCGCTTTTTATGAATATCACTCGTGCTTAATGGAACCGTGGGACGGGCCGGCATCGGTGGCATTTACGGATGGTCATATGATCGGGGCGGTTTTGGATCGCAACGGCCTGCGGCCCAGCCGGTATTACGTGACAAAAGATGATCTGGTCATCATGGCCAGTGAAGTTGGCGTATTGGATGTGGCACCGGAAAATGTGACACGAAAAGGCCGGCTGCAGCCGGGGCGCATGTTTCTGGTTGATTTTGAGCAGGGCCGCATTATTGATGACTCTGAGATTAAATCCGCATTGGCGGCGGAGCATCCTTACGGCCAGTGGCTGCAAAAGCAGCGGCTGACGGTGGATGAGTTAGCCAAACCGGCTACGGTACCAGGGTTTGACCCGGACACGCTGCTTACGCGGGCACAGTGCCTGGGGTACACCACGGAAGACCTCATGAAGTTGCTGCTGCCCATGGGCACCAACGGCCTTGAGGCTATCGGCTCCATGGGTAATGACGCCGCTTTGGCGTGCTTAAGCGGCCAGCCACGACTGGTGTACGATTATTTCAAGCAGTCTTTTGCGCAGGTGACCAATCCGCCACTGGATTCAGACAAAGAATATATTGTGATGAGTCTGGAAAGCTATATTGGCCCGGAGCGCAATTTGCTTGAGGCCGGCGAAGAACATTGCCACCGCCTGCTCTTGGCCCAGCCGATTCTGACCAATGAACAATTGGCAAAAATTAAAGCGTTGAATCATCGCGGTTGGAAGACCCGCACGATTGATGCAGTGTTTGATCGTGATGGCGGCGCGGCGGCTATGACGGACGCCTTGGACCGCATCTGTCGGGAAACCGCGCAAGCCATTGAGGACGGATATCCGCTGGTGGTGCTGACTGACCGTAGCATGGACGAAACACACGTGGCGTTGCCGGCGCTGCTGGCCTGCGGTGCGGTGCATCATCATTTGGTGCGACAGGGCACGCGTACGCGGATCGGCCTGGTGGTGGAAACCGGCGAAGCACGGGAAGTGCATCATCATGCGATGCTCATTGGGTATGGAGCCGATGCAATAAACCCGTATCTGGCTTTCGAGACGCTGTGGAACCTGCGGCGTGAGGGGTTTATTGATTCGGCCATTGATGATGACAAGCTCATCAAAAATTATATTAAAGCCGCCGGCAAAGGCCTGTATAAAGTCATGAGCAAAATGGGCATTTCCACGCTGCAAAGCTATAAGGGCGCCCAGATATTTGAAGGCATCGGCCTGCACCGCAATGTCATTGACCGCTGCTTTGCCGGCACGGTTTCAAAAATCGACGGGGTGGATTTCCCGGTGCTTTACAGCGAAGCATTGCGCCGCCATGAAATCGGTTATCCGATTGACCAAGGAGAGGTCCGGCTACCGGTACTGCCGGAAGGCGGGCAATACGCGTGGCGTAAGAACGGTGAGCAGCATCTGCTTAATCCGGAATCGATCGCCAATTTGCAGGAGGCCGCCCGGGGCAACAGCCGCGAGGCGTATGCCCGGTACGCAAAAATTATTAACGAGCAAAGCGGCCATCTTTGCACCTTGCGCGGTTTATTTAAGCTGAAACCCGGTGATGCGCCGGTGATGCTGGCGGAAGTGGAACCGGCCAGTGAAATTGTCAAACGCTTTGCCACCGGAGCCATGAGTTTGGGGTCGATATCCCCGGAAGCCCATGAGAGCCTGGCGATTGCGATGAACCGCATCGGCGGCAAGTCCAACACGGGCGAAGGTGGCGAAGACGCCAGACGCTTTACCAAGCGCGATGCCAATGGAGATTCGCGAAGATCGGCGATTAAACAAGTTGCCAGCGGTCGGTTTGGCGTGACCATTCACTATCTGACCAATGCCGATGAATTGCAGATAAAAATGGCACAGGGTGCCAAGCCCGGTGAAGGCGGACAGTTGCCGGGGCATAAGGTTGATGACTACATCGGTCGTTTACGTCATGCCACGCCGGGGGTGCAGTTGATAAGCCCCCCACCGCATCATGATATTTATTCCATTGAAGATTTGGCGCAGTTAATCCACGACTTGAAAAATGCCAATCCTGCGGCACGCATCAGTGTAAAACTGGTGGCGGAAGTTGGCGTGGGCACGGTTGCGGCGGGCGTATCAAAAGCCCATGCGGACCATGTGGTTATCGCCGGCCATGACGGCGGCACGGGCGCGTCGCCCTTGACCAGCATTAAACATGCCGGCACGCCATGGGAACTGGGTCTGGCGGAAACGCATCAGACGCTCGTACTTAATGATTTGCGAAGCCGCATTGTCGTGCAGGTGGACGGACAGTTAAAGACCGGTCGCGATGTCATCATCGGGGCCTTGCTGGGAGCTGAAGAATTCGGCTTTGCCACGGTGCCCCTGGTGACGCTGGGCTGCATTATGATGCGCGTATGCCACTTGAATACCTGCCCGGTGGGTATTGCCACGCAGGACCCGGTTTTGCGGAAAAAATTTGAAGGCAAGCCGGAATATGTGGTTAATTTCATGTTCCTGCTGGCGGAAGAAGTGCGCGAACTTATGGCTTACATGGGCTTCCGGACATTCAACGATTTGATCGGGCGGGTAGATCGCCTGGAAGTCGGCGAAGCCATCAGCCATTGGAAAGCGCAAGGCTTGGACCTGACCCCGATACTTTCCCCCGCGGTGAAAGTTTATGATAACGTGGATGTATATGCCACGAAAAAACAGGACCATGGCTTGGAAGCGGCCTTGGACAATGTGATTATCCGCGATGCGAAGGCGGCACTGGAATCGCGACAGGCTGTGCGTTTGGAATATCCGATCAAAAACACCAATCGCACGGTTGGCACGACGTTAAGCCATGAAATTGCCAAACGGTATGGTGAAGAAGGCTTACCGGCCAATACTATTGAGCTTAAGCTCACCGGTTCCGCCGGGCAAAGCTTGGGAGCGTGGCTGGCGCGCGGCGTGAAAATTGAACTCGAAGGCGACGCCAACGATTATGTAGGCAAGGGCCTTTCCGGGGGCACCATTGTGGTGTATCCGGATCGGCGCAGCACCTTTAAAGCGGAAGAAAATATCATCATCGGCAATGTGGCGCTGTATGGAGCCACCAGCGGCAAAGCCTTTTTCCGCGGTATTGCCGGGGAAAGATTCTGCGTGAGAAATTCCGGTGCCAGTGCGGTGGTGGAGGCCGTGGGCGATCATGGATGTGAATACATGACCGGTGGCCGCGCCGTGATCCTTGGCCCGACGGGTCGCAACTTTGCCGCGGGGATGTCCGGAGGCATCGCATACGTGTACGATCCCGAGGATATTTTCCTGGCCCGTTGCAATCTGGCCATGGTTGAACTGGAAAAGGTACTTGATCCTGGAGATATAGCTGAGTTGAAAGAAATGATTGAAGAGCATCAGAAGCTCACCGGAAGCACGGTGGCAAAAGCCATTCTAGGAGATTGGGAAACCGCCCTTACGCGATTCCACAAGGTTATGCCTATTGAGTATCGCAAGGCTCTGGAAAAGAAAGCAGCGATGGCCGGCGGCAATATCAAGCAGGAGGTGGGTCATGGGTAAACCTACCGGCTTTATGGAATTCGCAAGGGAAATTCCCCCCAGTCGTGCGGCTCGATTACGGGTGCTGGACTGGAATGAATTTCATGAGCATCTACCCGATGAAAAGCTGCGCACGCAGGGTGCACGCTGCATGGATTGCGGGGTTCCATTTTGTCAAAACGGGTGTCCCGTTAATAACCTCATACCGGAATGGAATGACCTGATTTATAAGAATCAGTGGAAGCAGGCGATTACGCGGCTTTGGCGCACGAACAATTTTCCCGAATTTACCGGTCGCGTATGTCCGGCACCGTGCGAGGGGTCCTGCGTGCTGGGCATTAACGAGCCGCCCGTGACGATTAAAAATATTGAACAGGCCATTATTGATCATGCCTGGGAAAATGGCTGGGTGGTACCACGCCCCCCCACTGTGCGTACGGGTAAAAAAGTGGCGGTGATCGGATCAGGACCGGCGGGTTTGGCGGCGGCGGATCAATTGAATAAGGCCGGGCATCTGGTAACGGTGTTTGAGCGCTCTGACCGCATCGGTGGCCTGCTGATGTATGGCATTCCCAACATGAAACTGGATAAGCGTGCCGTGGTGGATCGCCGCACCAAACTTATGGAACAGGAAGGCGTCACTTTTGTTGTGAACACCCACGTTGGAAAAGATGTGGATGTACATGAATTGATGCATGAATTTGACGCCATGGTTTTAGCCTGCGGTGCCACCAAAGCGCGTGATCTGAAAGTTCCGGGGCGGGAATTGGCGGGTGTTCATTTTGCCGTGCCGTTTCTCCATGGGAATACCAAAAGCCTGCTGGATTCAAATCTGCGGGACGGGCAGTATATCTCGGCCAAAGACAAAGACGTAATTGTTATCGGAGGCGGTGACACTGGAACGGATTGCATCGGGACATCCTTGCGGCACGGCTGCCGGAGTCTCGTGAACTTTGAACTCATGCCCCAACCGCCCGGTGCGCGGGCCGCGGATAACCCGTGGCCACAGTGGCCGAAAATCTACCGCACCGATTACGGCCATGAAGAAGCGGCGGCGGCCTTTGGGCATGATCCGCGAAATTATCGTCTGCTCACGAAGGAATTCATCGGCGACGAGCAGGGACATGTGAAGGCCGTCAAATCCATTGAAGTGCAATGGACCGCAACCAACGGCAAAATTTCGATGACGGAAATACCGGGCACGGAAAAAATCTGGCCGGCGAATCTGGTGCTTCTGGCGATGGGTTTTCTTGGCCCTGAAGATTCGATCGTCAAGCAACTGGGATTGGAAACCGACGCACGCAGCAACTTCAAGGCTGATTATGACAAATATGCCACATCCGTGGAAGGCGTATTTGCCGCGGGCGACTGCCGCCGGGGACAATCTCTGGTGGTCTGGGCGATTAATGAAGGCCGCGGCGCGGCCCGGCAATGCGATCTGTATCTCATGGGGCACACGGAATTGCCGTAATGTCGGTGCAACCTTGCGCGCGAAACCTCATGCCGCCCCCTCATGGAACCTCTCCGAGTGACGGTTGGGCTACGGAACACAGCAGGAGGCTTAGATGCCGATAGAACGCCGAGACTTTCTGAAATTTTCCATAGCCGGTGCGGGAGCCTTCGGCAAGTGGTTACTCGGAGGCGACGATTCCAGGATTGCGGGGGCGACGCTTGGCCCGAACACCACTGGATTTGACGACATTCCCCCGCCACGCGGCTTAAAAGTCAGCTCCAACCATCGCTTCCTGATGGACGCACAAAGCGGAAAGCCATTTTTCCTGCTAACCGATACGGCTTGGAATATAAATGCGTTGACATATCAGGATATCGATGTATATCTACGTAACCGACACTCGCATGGATTCAGCGCGTTTATGTTTACCCTGAATTTTTACCCCCAGGCGCAAGAAGCCAATGTATACGGGCAGAAGGCTTATGTTGGCGCGGACCATACGACGCTGAATCCCAGGTACTTTGAGTATTGTGATTATATTATCCGCACGGCGGCGAAGTACCGACTGTATGCAATGGTATTTGCCATGTGGGGTGGGGCAAAAGCCGGTACGATGAACCGATACACAGGACGGCAGTTGCACACCATCGGACTGCGACTGGGAGCCAGACTCAAGCGCCATGACAATGTGATTCTTGTGGCCGGCGGCGAATCCAGTCCTCCGCATATTGCCGCATCGTACGTCAACGCCATCGGCAGCGGCCTGAAGATTGGTTGCGACGGCAAACATCTTGTAAGCGTGCATCCGTGCGGGAATCGATCTGATTCGGAATATTTTTCCAGTTCACCATGGCTGGATTTTTATATGATTCAAGGGTCATCCAGTCGGCATGGCCGCCATTATGATATGACCAAGCTTATCACCCATGATTACAACGTGAAGGCCGTCAAGCCCACCATGATCGCTGAAAATTATTACGATTCCGGCACCACGCAGCCACCGATTTGTCAGAGGCGCGGGCTGTATCTTTCGGTTTTTGCCGGGGCTTTTGGATGTGCTTATGGACATGATGCCCTGTGGCAGATGTCGCCGCACACGGCCCAAAGATGGATGCTCAATGGTTGGCCCCCCGGCGTGCCCAATTGGAAAGATGCCCTGAATACCGCTGCGGTGGAACCCCTGCATTTTATTCGGAAGCTTCTATATTCGCGTCCATATTTCACGCGCATCCCGGATCAGTCTATTATTTTATCCGGACAGGGGAAAGCCATGATTGATCGTGTGCAGGCCACGCGCGACGGAACGATCCACCGGCATAATGCGACTTACCTGATGGCGTATGCCGCCGCACCGACGGATTTGACGCTTGAAACGCGCGTTATCGCCGCGCACCGCCTTAACGTCTGGAAGTTTAACCCGGCAACAGGCAGCACAAAGTCCATCGCCAAGAACATCGTAAATACCGGCAAGCTGGCGGTAAAAAAGAGTTCCGCTGATGGCGATACGGTGATCATCATTGATAATGCCGATAAACAGTATCCGCCTCCGTAAAGCTGTATAATCTTAGATGCCGGTTGTGGTCGGCGGATAACGAGTTGAAGGCAGAGAGTCAACGCGTGCCCAATGTTGTTGTTTTTTGCACTCGAAGATTTTAATCATGACTCACACTGCCCCGCCCCTCATAAGCATTATTATTCCGACATTTAATCGCGCCGCTCTTTTGCCGCGTGCCATTGACAGTGTTCTTCGGCAGACGCACAGGGCGATTGAAGTTATTGTTATTGACGATGGCTCTACGGATAATAGCGCCCAAATCGCGGCAACCTACGGCAAGAAAATACGCTACCTTCGGCAGAGCAATACCGGTGCCAGCGCGGCCAGGAACCGTGGCATTCATGAAGCGAGCGGAACATTAATTGCTTTTCTTGATTCCGATGACACATGGCATCCGGAAAAACTCTCGCGACAGGCGGCATTATTTACCACCCCGGCGATTGGTGCTGTGCATTGTGCCATTCGTGTGGAGCCTGCCGATCGCGCCGAAACCAAGGGGATTTATTATCCTGGGGACAAATTATCATTGCATGAGGTGCTCGCACTGCGAATACCTTGGCCCACCGCGATGATGGTACGGCGGGACGTGCTGGTGGAAATCGGTGGCTTTGACGAAACGCTTGTGGCATCGGAAGACTGGGAACTGTGCATTCGCATTGCACAAAAATATATTCTAGTCGGCATTCCCGAAGTGCTTTGTGATTACCAGGAAGGCACGCCGGGGCATCTTTCCGGTGTCAGGAGCCGCTTTTCCATGGAGTGTCGCATTCAGCGCAAGTACCGGGACTTACTGGCAAGGCGCTGCCCAGATTGCGAGAGATCCCTGGACAGCGCATGGAAGATTCAACGAGATTGGCATTTTGCGCAGCTCTGTGACTTGTCGCGCCAAGCTTTTTATGCGGGGCGTTTTGCTGAATTTATGCGGTACCGCTTTGCTGCGGCGGCATTTGACCCCGTGCGGGCGCTTCGTGAAGCACCGGGGGTATTACTTAAAAACTTCCTGCGCGACAAACCCAAAGCGTGCCCCAACAACCCGGAAATAAACACTTGATGATTTCACGCGGTCCGATACTCCGCATAGACACGGTACGGCACCGCCGCGGCGGCGGCGATTGCAGTGACTTTATCTACTGGACGCAGACACACCGCCAGCACATTTTTCCTGCCTGCGGCATGGAGCCAGTTATCCGGCATATAAAATTCCCGCTGGCCGCCGTGTTGCCAATACCGGCCCAGTGAATGGCCGTTCAGGTAAATAAATCCGTTTCCGGTAGCTTCAAGGCGCAGGCACCAAGGCAGCCAAATATTACGTGGCACTGCGGGCAGAGCAAATTCCATGCGGTACCAGTTCAGCAACGCAGGCGGCGTAAGGGCGGGCGAGCCAACGGCTTGGGATGGCCACTGCGAGTCATCAAAATCCGCATGGTGCCAGGAGTTCACAATGCCGGTGGGTTTTCCGGAAAGAAGCAGGGTGCCGGTTTGCTTGCCCCAGGCGTTGGCATGGTGCAGCAGTTGGGATTGACCAATGCCGCCCCAACTGCCCAATTCCTGCACCACAATCGCAATAACATTGCGACCGGTCCGCAATGATTTAGCGATATCCGTTGCCGGGCCGTCCCCGCCCATCATGCCCATTGCCCGGCCATTGACGAACAGCCATCCGCGGCTGGAAACCACGCCAAATCGCAGCACGGTTTTACCGGCCTGCAGCTCACCGGCGGTCAGGTGGAGGGCGGTACGATAAATGGCTGCTTTCCGGTGGCCTATTTGATGAGGACGAAGGCTCGCGGTGTTTACCTGCCGCCAGGCGCTATCATCGATATTTGGTTGAACGCCTGGGAGTTTATCCACATGGCGAGGCAGTTTGATCACCTGCATCCGCCAGTTTGCTATCACGCCTTCATGCGGACTATACGGCATGATACCGGCATTCTGGAGACCGAAGCCTTCCTGCATATTCCATCCACTGTTGGCGTGGCCGATATTTTCGTACAGGAAAGTCGCCTGGAGCGTGCCGGAAATTTCTCCGGGGAGCGGCAGAATGGAGGGTGATCCGCTGGCGGCAATCGGATAGCAAATTTTGCCGTTTACCAGAGCAATCGCGGAGTCCTGCCCCGCCAAGGCAATGGCCAAAGCCGCAGGCCCGCTAGCGGTATGACCTGTCGCGGCAATGCCCGTGCGGTAGTAACTTAGACCGCTGTCGTAAACGCCCATTTGTGCCAGCGTCTTGCCTTCAGGTACGGCCTGCCAGTGCGTGGGGAGTTCATCGGCGCGATATTTGAGCGTTTTAATTGGTACCTCAGAGGGTATCTCTGTAGGCCGCTTCGGAAGACGTTGCGGCTCCGGGAGCCATTGGCCGCATGAAGGC
>JAJZCT010000075.1 GCA_021828925.1 Planctomycetota bacterium | reverse complement strand
TGGCCGTGCCAAAAATTCTTTGTGCTTTTCTTAACTTATCTGCTATTGCCGGAGTATACAGCGCACGTGCAGATTCTTGCGTCTGCCGGGATTTTGTGGTGAGACTGCCGTTGCAGTGCCATGCGATGGTAGGCGGAATTTGCGTTTTGGAATGGCGTTGCCCGCACAACTGCGTACCTGTTGGTTGAATTATGGAGAGTATGATGACTGGCCAATATTTACCTTTGCCCCAGGCGTCAAGCTCCTCCACCACAGCCAACGGCCGCAATTCTTATACGGCGGAAAGCAATCCGGCATTGGTGCCCTACGATGGCCAAGCGCAGCAGGCTTTACTGGGAAGCATTCTGCTGGCTGGCGGAATTTTGCCCGATGTCATGGCCGCGTTGTCCGGCGGTTCTGATGCGTTCTGGGGCCAAACCGATAGCCTTATTTGCGCCGCCTTGATCGGCGTTTATCAGGCTGACCAGCCTCTGGACGGCGTCACGTTGACGCATGAGTTAAAATCCGGCGGCAATTATGAGCGCGTCGGCGGTTTTGATTATCTGCAAGCGCTGGTGAATTGCGTGCCCTCCGCGGCAAACTGCGTGGAACTCATTGAACGTGTCGCGAATCCCCGCAGTGTTTTGCGAGGCAGCGGGACGCCGGGTGGTATCGCGGTACCGGTATCGGTATTCGGCGGCAGTGCGGAGTGTGCGAATTCCGATACCGATACCCGTACCACGGGTAACACCGATACCCAAGACATCGCCTGAGTCGCTGCGTGCTGACCAGCATGTAGGGGATAGGCATCAATGGATGCCCGCGGCGATTGCTTGGCGCGGAAAAGACGGGACAGCAGCGTGCCCAGAGGAATGTTCAATTCCCGTGCCGCCGCTTCACAACTCAGCCCCTCTGAATACACCATAAAAAATGGCCGCTTGAAACGTATATCAAGCCGGTCCAACCCCACCTGCAGGACTTCACGCCTTGCAATATCTGACGATGCACATATTTTGTCGGCCAGTTCGGCGGAGTCTTGCAGCGGAACGGTTTTTGCAACGCGCCGCTTGTTCATGTTGCGGAAATGCCGCCGTCTTAAAATCTGAAAAAGCCAGCCTCGCGGCGCTTTCTCATCTCGCAGGGTGTGGAGGGAACGCCATGCGTGCAAGAAAGTTTCCTGCACCAGATCCTCCGCTCCGCCATCCCGACCGCAGAGTCAAACCGCATAATAAAACAGCTCCGGCGCATGCTGTTTGACAGCGCGTTCGTAAAGCGTGCGGCTAAGGGCAGGATCAGTCATACAGACAGCTTTATCCATCCATTGGACGGACCGGCGCAACCGATCGGTAGATTTTTTTCGATTTCGGCGTTAATATGTCCTTCCATCCGCGGGCGTGGCGGAATTGGCAGACGCGCTAGATTCAGGTTCTAGTGTTCAAAAGACGTGGAGGTTCGACTCCTCTCGCCCGCATAACCCAATAACCAGTGATAACAAAGTGCACTTTTCCCCGCGTGGGGAATTTGGCTTACGGATAATCCTGCCCGGTGGGCCTTATAACCAGTTCATTGAGATGCACGTGGGGCGGTTGGCTGACGATAAAACCGATGGTGCGGGCCACATCGTCGGCAGAGAGCACTTTGCCAAACCGGGCGATGGATTTGGTGAAGTTTTCATAGGTGTATCCGGCGGCTTCCTGAAATTCGCTTTCCACAATGCCCGGCTTAATGGTTGTAACACGAACCGATCGGCCGGCGACTTCGCGCCGCAATGATTCAGCGATGGCAGCGATGGCCCATTTGGTGGAACCATAAAATCCACTGAACGGAGAAATATTGTGGCCGGAAACGGAGCCTAAGACCACAATATCCCCGGACTGCTTTTCGACCATGATTTTGGCCGCGCCACGCATCAAATAGGCCGCTCCGAGCACATTGAGCCTGTACAGGGATTCCCATTGCGTTTGATCGCTGGTTAATACACCGCCGGCCAGGCCGCGACCGGCGTTGACGATGACTATATCCAGCCGGCCGGTAATTTCCATCGCCTTGGCAAGCAAGTAATCAATGTGAGATTGTTCCCCGGCATCACCGGGAACAGTCACGGCGTTTCCGCCGGCGGCCGTAATTGTTTTAGACAGTTCCGCCAGGCGGTCGGCCCGGCGGGCGGTCGGCACCACGGTGGCTCCCTGCCGGGCCAGTTCCAATGCGGTAGCCCAGCCGATCCCGGCACTGGCTCCGGTGACGATGGCAGTTTTATCCTTGAGCGGTTGTGTCATAGTACATCCTTTATTACGTGGTGATTTTCAACAGCGCCGCTGCAAGCGCCGTGTCATTTTCATCTGATGAGCATAAAAGGCGGTCAATAAGTTCGGCAACATCTTCGGCAGTATCAACGTCAGGCCGGGGCTCGGATTCCGCCAACTTCAGACCGGCCTGGCGGGCGATTTGCTGTGTTTGCCCGCACACCTCGTCGGTTCCCCAGTTAATCCCGTTTAAAAGAACTTTCGCCCGGGCATGCAAGCCTAGAAGCACATAGCCGCCGTCAAAAGCGGGCACCATAACGGCATCATGGGTTGAAAGATTTTCTCGGGCGAAGTCTAAATGACAGAGAGATAATTCCGGCGCATCAGCCCCGATAAAAATAATGGCCGACCGCCCTTCCGAGGCACCGGATGAAACCACGCCCCGCAGGCGCTCCCCAAGGTCGCCTGCGGTTTGCGGTAATTTGCTCCAGGCGATCCAGGACTGCCAACGTTGTGGTTGGTCCGGCGGATCAAAGGCCAGAACCAGATGGATATCCGGGCGGATTTGTTGCCAGCTTTCCGCAAGGGTTCGAGCGCGGGATAAAAGGCAGTGATAAATCTCACAGGCCTGCTGCGGTGAAAAGTCATTTTGCAAACGGGTTTTCACATAACCCGCCCGGGGCGCTTTGGCCACCAACGCCAAGTTTATTTGCACACATTTAGATTGATTCATATCGCTACCGGCTTTTCCGTCAGGGCTTGCGCATTTACCGCGTGCGATTCCACCCGAACGATGAGATAGTTTATGGCGATGAACCAATTCCGTACACTGGTCGCAACAACCCCGCGCCGCCAATGTCGATTGCTGATGCGCACGGGGTAATCGACGTAAAGTGGAGGAGCAAGAGGCCTGAATCGAAGCGATAATTCACAATCTTCCAACTGGTTTTGCTGGGGGAATCCGCCGACGGCGGCCAAAACGCCCACGCCGAAAAACATAGCCTGATCACCATAGGGCATTTGCCAGCGACTGGCGCGGATGCGGTTACCGAATTCAATAACGCGATATTTCCACTGGGTCGCCATGATCTGATGCCCCAGCGCCCCCCATTGCCGCCGCGGGTTAGACCCAAGATGCGCCAACAAAGCCTGCCTACTTCCCGCGGTAAACTCCATATCCGCATGCGCCACCAAAATGACATCGGGACCAGCAGCGGCACTATGCTGCAGATACGATACCCCCGCGGCAATAGCCCACCCACGCTCCGGTTTAGCGGAACGGATCACTTCCACGCCCGCCCGTACGGCGATTGCTGAAGTTTCCGGAGAATTATCAGAATTGACCACCACAAGCGTATCTTTGGCGGCGGAAAATTCTGACAACGATGCCAGACAATGTGGCAACACCAACTCATCGCCCCGACACGGAATGACTACACCGAAGCGTACGCCCGCCGCGGGCGCTGATGAGCCACCCGCCTTCTCGGAGAGGGTCAACTCGCTGGACGTGACAACTCGCACCATAAATCACCGTAAGATTTTACGGCATTTCGCCGCTTCCCGATGAGTTGGTCGGCGAAGATCGTGCATCCTTACATTTTAATGCGGCCCGAAAGGGCATCGGACAAAATAGCCTTGTTGGCGTGCTCAATTTGCGCACCCGCCGGCAGGCCGCGCGCCAGCCGGGTGATCATCACACCGGAATTTTCCAGCCGACTTTGTAAATACAGGGCGGTTCCATCACCATCCATGGTCGGATTTGTGGCGATAATCACTTCGCGAATCAGCGGATTTCCCGCCGCATCACGCTTTTCTACGCGTGATACCAGTGCATCAACGGTCAAATTTTCCGGAGTGATACCATCTAAAGGGGCCAAGTGCCCCAGCAAAACGTGGTACACCCCTTTGTAGGTGCCGGTGGCTTCAATTTGGAATAGATCCTTGGGTTGTTCGACAACACATACCAGGGAGGTATCGCGACTGGGATTGCGACAAATTTCACACGGGTCAGCTTCCGTCAAGTGATAACAGATGCTGCAATGACGGACCTGTTGTTTTACCGCGCGAATCGCATCCGCTAAAGCAATTGCGTCTTCAGAACTGGCTTTGAGAATGTGAAAGACCATTCGCTCCGCTGAGCGGCTGCCGACACCAGGCAACTGTCCCAACATATCCATGAGCCGCCGGACGCTGGCGCTGTAGGCTATGGAATGATCACTCATGACGGCATTCCCATCATTTTCTGAATTCCGGACAAGTCCATATCACCGGCCACGCCCTGCATTTCCTGCTGCACCATGTTGCGAACATTTACCAGAGCATCATTGACTGCCGAGCGCGTCAAATCTGCCAGTACTGGCGCGTCCAGGCGTGCGGCATCAGGCGAAAAGCGTAATTCTATAATTTCCATCCGGCCGTTGGCGGTGACAGTGATAATGCCGTTCGCCGCAGAGCTTTCGGCTTTAATATCGCCAAGTTTCTGTTGCACTTCCGCCATTTTAGTTTGCATTTCTCTGGCCTTGGCCATTAATGGACCGAGTTGGCCGAGAGATTTTAGCGAATCAAACATGGATCCTCATTTCTATATATTCTCAATGACTTTCCGATTCAATGGCCCGAAGATTCCGAACTGACTTCCAGCGGTTCGACATTCACAAGTTTTGCCCCCATTTTTTCCATTAACTGCTTGACCGCCGGCATTTCCTGGGCGCGTTTCATCAGCTCCGGCGAAACGCGCGGGCCGGACACTGGCGCCGGGCGAACAGCGGCGGTTGCCAAGGTCGCTGCGGCGGCAACCGGGCGCGCGGCGGCGATAATTTCCAAGCGACAGGCTTTGCCCAGTTGCGCCGCGAAAGCCGCCTCAATCATGCGCATGTAGCGCTCACTACCCACCATTGTATGCGTGTGACCGGGCACTTCCAGTTGGATTGTGCCCTTGCTGACATCTGCCGATATAATACGCGCTTGGCCATTAAGCAGATTAACCAACGAGGCCCCTTGATTTTCCAGTAGATAGGCTTCCACGGATTTCCACATTGAGTTGCCGTCTTGAGCGTCCGGCATTACCGCTGCGGTCCGTACAGGCGACGGCGGCGATGCCGGGCCTGGTGGTAGTTCCGATGCCGGTGGACTGGAAAGTTGGCGGCTTTGCGGTCGTGTGGGAACGGTCACATGCGGGGAGTCGGGCTGGGCTGCAACGCTTGGTGAATCATTTTTTTTTTGCGCGTCCGGAGCCGGCAACTGCCCTGATTCCAGTATCTGCCGGATATTGCTGAACTGCCCCGCCATCGCCAGTCGAACCATTAAGGCGTCAAACAAAGGCCGTTGCATGGTTGAGCCACGCAAAGAGCGTAATGTTTGATCGCATAATGCAATGTGATGCACCAGCACGGAAGCGTCAAATGCCGGGGCAAGTTTTACCAGAGCGCCGCGCCATTCAGCAGGAATATCCAAAATTTCCGTTTCTGCCCCGCACACGCGCAGGACCATTAAATTGCGGAATAGATCGGTTAGCTCAGCAAGCACCTGTTCGGCAGACATGCCTTCCAATAGCATTTGATCAGAAAGCTTCAGCACTGCCGCCGCATCTCCCGCCGTCATCGCCGACGCCAAATCCATCATATTGGCTAATGACGGCTTACCCAAGAGATCATCCAGCAGCTTTTCGGTAATCCGTCCGGCACCCAGGGACAATACCCGATCCAGAAGTGAAAGTGCATCACGCATGGACCCGGCAGCGAGAATCGCGATACGATGCAAGGCTGATTTTTCCGCTTCGGTATTTTCCTGCCGGCAGATATCCATCAAATGCTCGGTAATGCGGGCGGCGGGAATGTTTTTAAAATCATAGCGCTGGCAACGGCTTAGAATGGTAGCCGGAACTTTATGCACATCGGTTGTGGCAAAAATAAATTTGACATGCGCAGGCGGTTCTTCCAAGGTTTTCAGTAAGGCGTTGAACGCTGCCATAGACAGCATGTGAACTTCGTCAATAATGTAAATCTTAAAATTACTGTGGCTGGGCGTGATGCCGGCGCTTTGCCTCAAATCCCGAATCTGATCAACACCGTTATTGCTGGCTCCATCGATTTCAATAACATCAATGTCTTCACCCGCCGCAATGGCTTTGCAGGTCGGGCATTCGCCGCACGGCTGACCGTTGACAGAATTCGGGCAGTTAATCGCTTTTGCCAAAATGCGGGCCGAGGACGTCTTACCCACCCCGCGCGTTCCGGTAAAAAGAAAGGCATGGGCTAGACGCCCGGTGGCCACGGCGTTTTTCAACGTCGTAGCGGTCGCTTCCTGACCAATGAGTTGGTCGAAGTTCTGCGAGCGGTACCGCCGGGCCAAAACTGTGTAACCTGCAGCCATGTACACACTATAGCAACGGCTTAATTTTCCGGCCAGCGACTACCATTATGCCATCAACACCTTCAATGCCACCGCGTAATCAACTGCGGGCCGATATTTCGGCAATTCCACACGCAAACCCGTTGCGGACTGTTTCCATTGCAGCTTCTCCTGCGTGCCAAGCAATTGCACCTGCGCTACTTTGCCCGGTTTGGCGGCCGATGCCGTGCCCAAAGACTGAATCATAAAGGCGTCCTGCGGCCAGCCCAGTACCAGGGCGTAAACCACGGTATTGGCTTTATTACGGGTAAAGCGAATGTCTTTAACGCCCATACTGCGGATACTGTTGCCCTGGAAAGAACCAGCTTTGATCATATTGGGGCCTTCGCCATAAACCTTCCATGGACGGGTGGAATAAATCGCTTCACCATTCACCGAGAACCATTGGCCAAGCTTTTCGAGAATCAGTTTTTCTTTGCGATCAATGGTACCGTCCGGCTTCCCCGGAATGTTGAGAATAAATGTACCATTCTTGCTGACGGTATCGATCATCCAATGAATAACCTCGCGCGGGTGCATGTAGCCGCCGTATTCGCCGGGGTGATTGAATAAGGCACGCTGATAATGCCACTGGCCAATACACGTTTCGGATTGCCAGGGGTAGGGCATGATTCCGCCGCTAAGCCCGCGTTCAATATCGGCTACCACGCATTTAAGCAATTTGGGCGGCACATTCTTAATGTTGATCACACCTTCCATTTTGCCGCCGTGGGTTTGCAGATTGTGATTGTAAAAATAGGCTCCGATATTCATGCCCGCCCAACCCAGGGGGAAAAGGGGATTATCAAAATAAAGGAGATCAGGATTGTGCTGATCCACGAGATCACGTGTGCGATCATAGAAATTCTTGACATAGGAAATATCGGGCAACGCATTAAATGGATGCTTGGCATTGTAAAGTTGTTGCGGGTCATAGCCTTCCCACCATTGCCCTTTGCCATCCGCTTTGGTCAGCACACCGTCATAAGGAATGCCGGCATACGGACCGGTCTTATCGGCTCCATGGGATGTTTGGAACCACCACCAGTTACGGGCCTGATGCACGGTGACACCAAATCGCAAACCGTGCTCCCGGGCGGTTTTGGCCCACGTGCCAATGACATCCCGATGCGGCCCGATGTTGTGTGCATTCCACTGATGATGTTTAGAATTCCAGGTATCAAAGCCATCATGATGGTTGGCCAAGGCAACGAAAAATTTAGCTCCAGCCATTTTATACCGATCCATGAGGTGTTCAGGCTCCCAGTTCAGCAATGTCCACTGGGCACAAAGGTCCTTGTAACCGAATTTACACGGTGGGCCGTAATGTTCAACCTGATATTTATTTTGCCAGGAGCCTTGCATATACATGTTACGGGCATACCAGTCTCCATCTTCCGGGACGCATTGGGGACTCCAGTGATTCCAAATGCCGAACTTGGCATCGCGATACCATTCCGGACAGTCATAGTTCAGCAAAGACTGCCAGGTGGGTTCATACGGCCCCTTTCCGGCAAGATTGGGAATCGGTGAATTCATCGGCACGCCGTCATGAGATCCACCCTGGACGGGCAACGCCGGCGGACTGCCCCAGCCGGTAGGCCGCCAAGCGGCGTTATTCAGCTTTTCACGCACAATGTCTTTGCCACGCAAGGCGTAGAACACGCGCTTATTAGCAGGTGTGGCACAGAACGCCGGGAAGTTTTCGGTATACTTATCAAATCCGCCGGCGATTGCCCCGGCCGCGCTAGCTGATTGACCCATCGCTGGCAGGGTTGCCGCAGTGGCTGCTCCAGCCAGAAGTTTACAAAATTCTCGGCGTTGCATGCATGAACTCCTTAATAAAAAATATTGTCGTGGCGCGACGACTCGGAAGCAATCCCCGGTCTGATCACGGTGGCGTACGATGATCAGTCCCTCGGGTAGAGGCCATCATGTATCCAAACCGCCCCATTTGTCAAACCGGCGCGTTAATTAGCAGTTCGGCAATATTTTGCACGGATGATTTGTTTGAGCATATTGAATTTGCTAAACCAACCTTCGCACCTTGACGCTAAGATCGTCATGGGTTCTCAACTATGGGCAAAAGGGGGAGCCTTTATACTCACTACGAGCCTGTCCGAGTAATGGCCGGGATTGCGATTACTCGGACAGGCTCCTAGGAATTCACCGCCTGAGCCGGATCCGCAAACCTATTTCACGCGGACAGCCTGGGCTTGTATGCGCAGGGTCGTTTCCATGACGTGCCACAGCATTTCAGGGTTATTGAGTTGATTTTTTCCCAGATGTACAGAAGCCAATATCTCTTGCGGCCAGGTCAAAGACTGATTTTCCGGCTTGATGCGCGTGGGGTCACGTTGGTCATTGGTCAGGATCATGCACGGCCCGGTATCGGCTGCGTCGACGGCACCGAGGTTAACGATGCGGCGAATCTCCATGGTACCGCGCGTTCCCACAATTAATCCGCGGACGTCGCCCCAGACCGGATTTTTTTCCGGCGTGAACCAGTCCGCGCGAAAATAGCCGGTGATTCCGCTTTCGGCCGTCACCGTAACATCCCCGAAATCGTCGAAGTTTTTACCCGGGGCGGCACCAAATCGGCCGACCCGGCTGCTGAATTGTTTGATCTTCTCATTGGTAAACCAGCAAAACCAATCCACCTGGTGCGACAGCAGATCGTTGAGCACACCACCATACTGTAACGGATCGAAAAACCACTCCGGGCGGCTGCCTGCATTAAGTTTATGCGGCCCAAGGCCCATTAAGTGTACCAGTTCTCCAATGCCCCCCTGCTGATAAATTTGCCGGGCCTGATGGTCAAAAGGATTGCCCAGGCGCTCACTATAATAAACAAAAAAGAGCCGGCCGCTTTTTTCGACCACGCGGCGCAGCGGCTCAAGTTGATGCAGATCTGTCAGGGGCGGTTTATCAACAAAGAAATGTTTGCCATGCGACAACGCGTCCACGGCCAAGGCTCCGCGCTGAGAATTTATCGCAGCACAGGCGATCAAATCAATCGTGGGATCGGTGAGAATGGATTCCTTGGTGCGGACCGCGATTCCGGGAAACCGCCGGGAAAATTCTTCCAACTGGTAAGGTTCGGCTGCGGCAACACCGCAGCAGGTGGCTCCAGGAATGGATAAAAGCCCCTCCACCTGTCCGTAAATATGGCCATGGTCGATTCCAATAACGGCAAAATTCATTGGCGTCCCTGCGCTGTGTACTTAAAAGTCCAACATTCCTACAAGCGTATTAAGATCAACTTGAGCCG
>JAJZCT010000074.1 GCA_021828925.1 Planctomycetota bacterium | reverse complement strand
GGGCAATCCATTAGCCATGCAGGCGGGAATCACCACGTTGCGGCTTCTACAAGAGACCGACATATATCAACGTCTTGAAGTATCAGGCAAGCTGCTGGAAGACGGCCTGCGACAAAGCGCCATGGCCACCTCCTGCCCGGTATCGGTGCAACGGTGCGGCAGCATGATCACGCCATTTTTCTCACCCGGCGGCACACGAGTCCAAAATTACGCCGACGCGCTGACCTGTGATCAGACGGCATTTGCAAAATTCTTCCAGGTACTTCTGGATGGCGGCGTATTAATTCCACCCTCCCAGTTTGAAGCCTGGTTTGTCAGCGCCGCCCACACGGAAAAAGACATTGAAAATACGATTGCACTGGCGGAACAAGCCATGCGAGCTGTCCGGGAAAAATAACCCCGCTGCGGATAAGACGCTTCATTGATCATCGGAATTGAATGATCATCGTTCGGGTCTTGACACAACCCGCCAAGTCAAGATAGTGTCATGCTGCGGAGCAACGGGCGCGGTGCCCAATGGCTTGCGTGTGGCTTTGCCGGAGGTGATTTTAAATGGATTCTGAAATAACCAGCCTTTTTGATAGCCTTGCTCAAATGGCGGAGCCGGGTAAATTAACAACGATCGCCAAGCTCGCCATCATCGATCATTCCACCGGCGAATTGGAAATCACCATCGGTGATGTGACGCACCGACGTATTGTAAAGCCCCTGAAAGAATTATACGGCCGTGGCATTAACGCGCCGACCCTGGAGTTGACCTCCGAAGAGTACCGTCCCCTGTTAATGGAGATCGAACGCAGCCTCACCGAATTTGACCAGCGGTGTTCCCGCCTGACCGACGCCATGGTGGCTTCCGCCCTGAATCGCATGGGAATCAACCCGGAGATGGATCCCGGCAAGGATGAATTGGTTCGGAGTTTGCAAATGGATTTGCGCGTGCTTTTAAGCGTCAACGATTATTCGCGACAGGATTTAATTCAGGCCATCCGCAAAATTAATAAATCCGTCGCCCGACATACCCGCGCCGACGGCCCGCGCGGCTATTTGGATTTCATCTCTAAATATGTCGCGAGTTAATCATAAAAGTGTGTGATCGCCATTTCGGCGGGGCGGCCACTTTTGGCTTTCAGTTCCGCCCATGAACCGGGTATCGTGCGTGGCGGCGCGTTTTCCGGTGCACAACAGATGTTCCATACCTGATTCTGAATTTCCCTGTACCGCAAGCCTTACGCGCCATGGTCCTCGGACTGAGCCTGTCCGAGTAATCGCACTCCCTGCCATTACTCGGATAGGCTCCCGGAGTGATTGGCCGTAAAGCTGCCATGATCATCCATTAATTGTCAGCCATTAATCTTGCATCCGCAGGTATTCAATGTTATAAGGCAATTAATTCGTCCAATGCAGATTTTGGGTTGTGTGGTATGAAACCAACCGCCGCAACTTTTCCTGATGTGCGTCCGATCGTGGATTCAATGATTGCCCGGGCCTTGGATCGCCGCGCTTCGGATATTTATATTGAACCGGTCGCGGACGGCTTTCAAATTCGCTTTCGCCTTGACGGGCTGCTGGAAATTATTGAGCAACTTCCCAGTGAGACGGGCGAATCCATTGTTAACCGCCTGATGGTCATGGGGCATTTATTGACGTATCGGCGAGACATTCCCCAAGAGGGACGGATGACGGTAGAGACTCCGCGCCGCCTGGATGTACGATTGTCAGTTATACCCACACTCCACGGTCTGCGGGCCGCGGTTCGTATGCCCGCTGAATTATTTGCGCCCCATCAACTCTCGGATTTATTTCTACCCCGTGATACGCTGGATTTTCTCATGGAATTCTGCCGGTCAGATTGCGGCATGTTAGCGGTCATCGGTCCGGCCGGGGCGGGCAAAACCACGACGATTTACGCCCTGTTGGATCATCTGGCCCGCACGCAGACGGGTATCAGCATTGTTTCGCTGGAAGACCCCATTGAGCGCGGTATTCCGGGCGTAACACAAATTGAAGTTAGTCCATTTGGCGAGTTGGATTACCAACGCGCCTTGCGCAGCATGTTGCGCCAAGATCCGCAGGTGCTGTCCATGGGTGAAATTCGGGATAACGCCACAGCCTCTCTGGCGGTGCAGGCGGCGTTGACCGGACACCGTCTGGTGTGCACCATGCACGCGGGGTCAGCGGCCGGGGCGATCAGCCGCCTGTTGGAAATGGGAATTCAGCGCTATCAGATTACCAGCAGTCTTTTTGGCCTATTGAATCAGCGCCTGGTGCGGAGGAAAACGGAAACCGGATATTCCGGACGCCTGCCGATAGCGCAGTGTGTCCGCATGGATCAAACCCTGCGTTCAGCACTGCTGGATCAAAGCGATTCCGCGGGCTTGGAAGCGGCGATGCGGAAATCCTCGGCGTATCATGGCCTGCACGATGCAGCGCGGGATCTAACTGCCCGCGGTGTCACCGATCAAGCGGAAGTGGACCGGGTCCTGGGGCCGCAGGCGGAAAGCGTGGCGGTTGCATCACCGATTGCCTGACCAAGTGTCGGCAACGGCGTGCAATTTTCCCGCGAAAGTTGCGGGCGCGTCGCCGTGGAAGTAAGGAGTGAATCATGGATAGCAGTTTTGGCTATCGAGCTACGTTGGATTCCGGGCGAGAACTTTCCGGCACGCTCAATGCCCCGGATCAAGCTGCCGCGCTGTCGGCGTTAAACGCACTGCAGTTGAAGGTATTGGAACTCTGGCCCGCTGGTGCTCCTACGCGCACGCGGCCGTTGGGCGCGGAGGATTTCAAGAGTTTTAATCAGCAGTTGTCGCTGCTGATAAAGTCCGGCTTGCCGCTGGAAACGGGATTCCAATTGCTATCCGCAGACGCGCCGCGCGGGCGGCGTTCAAGCGTTTTGTCGGCGATCAGCGCGGATTTACAGGCAGGCCTTACGCTGCCGCAGGCAGTGGAAAAACATCGCACGGAATTTCCTCCGGATTACGCGTTGCTGCTGGATGCGGGCATTCGTACCAGTAATTTGTCTCAGGTGCTGGTAAATCTGGGAAACCATCTGGATTTGCGACAAAAGCTCAGGGAGAGTATTTTCCGCGCGGTGGCGTACCCGCTATGTGTGATCGCAGCGATGCTGGCGGTCCTGATGTTTATGGGATTAAAAGTATTTCCATATTATCAGAGCTTTATCCGCAATTGGATGACCCCCAGCCGGCAGCACGTCTTGTACGGCAGCTACGACATATACAAATTTCGCATGCCGCTGATCACACAAGTGATTCTATATTGCGGCGCGCGTACTCCGATCTTTGCGGCCTTGATTGTGGCGATTGTAGTGTTGGTGCTGGGATTCTGGCTGATTTTTCGTAAACGCCCCGCGATGCTGTATGTGCAGGACTGGGCGGCTTTGCATGTTCCGGTATTGGGGCCAACATTGCGGGCGGGGTTTGTGGCCCGGTGGTGCGATGCGTTACGCGTTGGTGTGGTCAGCGGGATGGATTTGCCGCAGGCGGTCGAGTTGGCCAATTCTGTGACTGGTTCGCCGTCTTTAACCGCCGACGGTGTGCGGATAAATGAGGCGCTGTCGCGCGGCTTGCCGCTGAATCAAGCTGCGCCGGGACGGATGTTGCCGGGATCGGTTGCCGCGACCATTCAAAGTGGCATTGCGGGGAATAATTTGCCCGAAACACTGACCGTCCTGTCAGAAGCTTATACCCGTGAAGCCCAAACGCGAATGAGCATTGCTCCGGCGGTGGTGACGCCTGTGTCCCTGCTGCTGATCGGAGTGGTGGTCTTTCTTATCATATATTCCATGGAACAGCCGTTTGCGTACCTTCTACGGGGCTTGGCTGGCCCGGGATAAGCGCAACGGAAATGGCTTCCTCTATCGCTTGATCAGGTGTGTATGCTTAAAAACTTGAAAGTCCGGCTGGCTCGAAGGCGCATCGCCCGGCGGCATCGCCGGCGTGGCGTGCTGGAATTTCTCGGAACGTGGCTGCCGGTTTGGTGTTTTGCGGCGGTATTACTGTTTTTGGTGAATGGATTGGGTGACATGCTCCTGCTGATGATTCCGGTTTGGGTCATTGGGAGATATTTTATAGCCCGGCGACGCAGTGACATTGTTATTCAGAAAATTTACGGCATTGTTCGCCTTAATCATCCGCTGCCTGAAAATTTACTATCTGTGGCCAACTGCGATCCTGGGGCGGTCGGAGTGCGGCTCCAGACGCTTTCCGAGTTATTGCAACAAGGGCTGCCCCTTGCGGAAGCATTGCGCCTGGCACTGCCGGAATTACCAGCCGCCGATTGTGCGTCAATTGACGAAGCCGACAGATCCGGCCGCCTGCTGCAGGAGCTTGAGAGATTAAACGCCCGACGGAAGTTGTGGCCTCTTCCCAGTGAGTTGGACGGGAGCTACTGGTTCTATGTTATTGCAACGTTCGGCGTTTTCATGTTCGCAGCCGCGGGATTCGCAAACTTTGTGGCACCGAAGTTGTGGAAAATGTTCCACGCGTATGGAATTCCTTTTGAGAATCAGTGGTTATCGCAAGTGATTTTTCGGGTGCCAAAGTGGTGGTGGATGCCCGTATTGGCTTTCGTGGCTGTGGTTGCCATTGGTGCGGCAGGTGCGGCACTTCGTCGGTTAATCATGCCTTTTTTTCGCACGGGAACGGTGTCCATTTATATCCGTGACAGGGTGGCCTGGTGGCTGCCGATCCTCGGTCCCCTGATTCGTTGGCGGGCCTGGTCGGATAGTTCGCGGATACTTTCTCAAGGCATCGCCGTCGGCCGACCGCTGCCGGAGGTCGCTGATTCCGCTGCTGCGGCAGTGGGCAGCCGGGTGGCGCGGCACCGTTTGCGGCGTTGGCGAAAAAGAATATTGGATGGGATGTCGGCGGATCTGGCGGCTGCCAAGTGTGGGCTGCCGGCAATCGTGTGCCGCTCTGTGGCCCAACCGTTGGGTGCAACCGGTTCTGCGCTGGCATTGGCGGCGGGCTATTACGACCTCAAATATCGCCGCAGGGTGGAAATCATTCGCGCAGTGAGTATTCCTCTGGTGGTGCTGTCCATGGGAACGCTGGTCCTGATGTTGTGTTTGGCGCTGTATGTTCCCTACGTTGAACTGCTGCAGTTTATTGGCAGAGGCGGTGGATAATGGCTCGGCGACGCGGCTTTTTCTTATTCGATCTGACCTTGGCGATTGTACTGATCGTGGTGGTGGCATCGATGTTCGCTCATCTGGTATGGCTGTATAACCGGGATTGCGTGCACTTGGCGGCTGTTCGCAATGCGGCCCGCAATCAGCAGACGATGCTCTATCATGCCATTGCCCGCCCTCAGGACGCCATTAGCAAGCTGTGGATTATTACGCCGGTCAAAATCAGCAGTCAGGCGGCCGGAACGTTGCCCGCCGGCAGTCACTGGATGGCCATTCGCTCGGCCAGCCATACAGATGTACCAACTTTCTATGCGTTAACTCTCCCGTCCCGACCTTCGGACAAGGGAGGCACAAAATGAAACGGTCTTTATTAATGCTTCGGTGCCGTCACGGCCGTGGCTTTACGCTTATGGAAGCCGTCGCTGTATTGCCCCTCATGGCGGTTTTTTTAATGATGTCCGGGCAATTTTTTGTGGTGTGCCTCCACACCTTCAGCAAGGCTGATATACGGGCGGCGCATTTATCCCAGCGGGGGCAACTGATGCGTGAATTGCGGCAGGATATCGCCACTGCACCGGATTTGCAGTTGCAGGGATCCCATGGTCTGATCTGCCGATTTGGAAAAAAGCGGGAGATTCTCTGGCTGGCGAATTCCAATGGTACCGTGGCACGGATTTGGCAGAACGGAAAAAGCTCTCCCCCGCCGCAATATTGGCCCCCGTTGTTGCCGGACTTGCATTTCGCACAATTCAGTCCCGACTATCTGTCAATATCATGGATGAGGGGAAAACGACATGTTACGCAAACATTCATGTCGCTCTCGGCAGAACTTCATGCCGGAAAGCATGGTGCGCTATGAGGAATAATTTTCAATCCCCTCCGCGTGGGATCATGCGCCGCCAACGCCCGCGCGGTTTTGCCATCATTACGGTGGTGGCGATGATCGCTTTGGCCGCGGCCTGTTTTTTGGTGCTGGGTGAGGTGTTTTCCTATCAGTTAAAACTTACAAATCACACCATCGCACGGCTCCAAATGGATCTTCTGCTGAATGCCGGCGAAACGTGCGCAATAGACGAACTGGCGGATGGGAAAGTTCTGCCAGTCCTGTGGAATGTGCCGTTGCCGGAGGCACTGGTAAAAAATGGGGGGCGGCTTGTGCTTGCCGAGCGCCGACAGGGCGAAAACATTATATTCCTTACGGTGAAGGCGACTTTTGCGAATTTGCACAGTAGTCGCGTGCTGGAATTCCAACAGGATGCCAAGCATTGGCGGCTTACCCGTGTGGCCATTCCCGGATCGGCCTTCGGGCCTGCAACTTTCCGGCGGCCAGCATAGGCTCATTGTTGTGATTGTATCGAATCTCTGGGGAAGCTACAGTGACATTAAAGTCGTTAACCCGGTGCTCCTGGTGCCATTATTTTTACGCTTTTTAGTTGACGGCGGGGCGTTGTGGTGGTACAAAAACGTCTGATTTTCGACAGGGTGGCGGCTGAGCTATGGCAGGAGTTGACGTGATTTCTACAACACAACGGCCCGTTCTTATTATTTCTCAGGCAAGTCCTACGGTCAGTGTCGGTGCAGGTCGATGGACCGGCGTAGCGCGGGCCATTGGTTTAGCGGCCGCGTTTGCAGTAACTGCGGCCTTAACCGGTTGCGGCGCTTCGTCATCCCATCAGGCTGACGTGCAGGCCCAGGCGGCCTCAGCCAAAGCGGCCGCGCTGTTAGCAGATGCGGGCCGGTATCACGCCAAGGCTCATTTTCCGGTTTCAATCAGCGCGCCGTTAAGCTCGGCCCAGTTGGCCTCTGCGCGGGACGCCGCCAAAAGTAATCCGGGTGCTTACTTGGAACCTCCTTCGGTTAGCCGTGATTTGCGCCATGCCTATGCCACGCTTTCCAGCGCCTTGGGCAATTCTGATTTGAATTTCCAAGTTAAGGGTTTACTTGAAATGCAGCGCGGGCTGGTCAATTTGGCCTCCGCGCAAGTCCATACGGACCAATTATCCGCCGCCTTAATGACTTTGCAGGATCAGGTGTTATCCTTGGATTCTTCATCAACACAGGTGGGGCGTTTTGCCGTGAAAATGGCATTTTTGAAAAAACAGCATGACCTGTATCTGCACTTGTATGATCGGGATCTGCGCAAGGCCCAAGATATGGAAAAATCCGCGAAACGTGCGGTGGCGGTAGCTCAAAAGAAAGCAGCATCTCTTCGCGGTGTTTTAACGCACTATCAGGGGATTGCCAAAGGTTTGGATATTCGGGGCATGGCTTTGCAAACCAAGGGCGAAGTGACTGTTACCCCCGCCACGCTGGCAGATTTTAAGCGGGGAGCAGGTTATCTGGACCGAGCCGCGGCCGCTAATCAGAAAGCCAATGTGTTACAAGCGCAGTATCAACTCGCGACGCTTACGCTTCGTTCGGCGAAACTGCAACAAACCCGCTGGGCTGATCAGGTTTCCGCCTTGCGGCAGGCGCAAATGTCTGCCGCGGAATTAGCCAAAAGCGATACGGCCCAAATTTCCGCGCTTAAGGCCGGCGTCACCATTCTCATTGACGGTGCTGATGGCGGTTCCCCTACTTCTGCCGCCGGACGCTCGGCCAGTATTAACGCCCTGATTAAAACCATTAATAAACAGGCTGCTATCGCTACGAAATACACCGACGCGGCTTCCAGTGATCTCATGGCCGCCCTCAATGAGCAGCGCCGCTCCAGCGCCTACGCCCAAAGCCTGGTCACCTTGGGATTTAAACCGGGCGATCCGCTGGTGGCCGCCAATCAGAGCCGCGCCCCCCAGTGTGTGCTGGAAGTGTATCGTGCCGCCGCAGCACTGAAAGCGGGGCAGATTGCCGCTATGCGAATGTATGCGGCGCAACTTCAGATCGGGGCCGCCAAGGCCGGAAAACAGATTTTTTCTCTGGTAAGTGAAAAGTCGCCTCTGCAGCAGCCTCCGGCTGGTGCGGTGGAAAATTTCCGCAAGCAGGCCATGGTGGAATTTAATGTCCATGCCGCGGGTGCCTTGAAACAAGCGCAATCCTCTTATCCCACGCAAGCCTCACCGCTGCCGTGGGTTGTCCCGGCAATGATGTATAACGTCGATTTATCCGTCGCGGGTATTTCCAATAATCCGTCAGTCCGCGCCGCCGCGCTCAAAGCTGCCGCCGCCAGTGCAATGGCCGCCCAAAAGGTAAATGCATCGCTGAACTTGCCGTTGCCGAAGCAATGAAGCCCACAGCCTGACCTGACGCGGCAGCGTCATGGTTTGATTCGGGATGGCGTTGCGGAAATTATTTGTGTTGTATCGTGGCACGCGCTGGATCGGTGGCGGCGAACCGGGACGCGTCGTTCGATCAAACCTGTTTTCGCGGCCAGCTCAACGCTTCCGCATCGAGCTAATGACACACATCACGGGTGGAAAATTAAAGCACGATTGTCTCTGTGCGGGATTTCATTTTATAGCGTATGCCGCGCCAGGTGATAATCCTGCCGAACGTCGCTGCCAGTAGAAATATGGCATTGATACAATGCACTGCGGGCATGCCCCACGTGAACCAGAACTCCGCTTGATTAATTGCTGCGGTATGACCAGGCAATAACCGTCTGGCCGCTTTAAGTACCATCCATCCGCGATAGATGGACAGTCCATACAAACCGACACTCACCACCGCTGGAATGATCCACCAGACGGATCCTTCCGCCGCCAGAATAATGGCCGCTATGGGGGCGGTTACCAGCGTGGAAATATACAGCCCCGCTCCCGCCACGCCCGTGAACCAGAATCGCCACTCGCATATCCGCGTAATTCGATATTGCCGAACCGCAAACTCCCATGCTTTAGGCCAGTCAAAGGCCGCCTGGGACGCCACAATACATTGCGGCACAAAATGGATCTTCGTACGCGCATTTTTCTTTACGCATCGGGTCAACACGTAATCATCGCTTAACGCGCCCTGCCATGCGTCATGCACGCCAAATGCAAAAAAATCCTTGCGTCGGATGGCCATCGACCCCCCCCACGCCACCGTGCGCCGGTAGGGGCCTAATAAGGTTCCCACCATGGCATTGAGCACGCAGATGACGGCATTGGCCGCGTCGGCATTGCTGGGCACATAAAACCGGTATCCCGTGGTGGCGCCGATATGGTGTGAATTGAGCATGGAAACCAGCGCGTGCAGCCAATTGGACGCCGGATGCGCGTCAGCATCCATGAACGCCAGAAAAATGTCTTGCTCTGTGGTGATTTCAACCGCTGCCAATTGATTATGAACCTTCTGCCCACGCGAAGCGGCAACCCCGGCTACCACTAGGTCAATGCGTTTTTTCAGGCCATGGTCTTCCTGGGCAGAACGAATCAGATCGCATACCGGATCATCGGCGGATTGCACCGCAAAAATAACGCGATAGTTGGGATAATCCTGGCTCAACAGGGCGGAAATGTTTTCACGGGTATTGGCATCCACAGATTTTATCGGTGCGATGACCGCGACCATGGGGAATTTATCGGCCAGTGGTTGTTCAACCACGCGCGGCATCCGCAAGTTGAAGAACTGCGCCACCCGCGCCGCCCATCCGGCAATCAACAAGGCCGCGCCCCAAAGCAGCAGCAGGAAAGCCATATACCAATGTGCAAAAAACAGTTGGATCATCGCGGGGGCATCATACCCGATTATTGTGCTAACTGTGTTTTCACCGCATTCACAAGAATTGCTGATTCCGGCGTAACAGGTGAGCGGAATCTGGCCACGATTTTCCCGCTGCGCGAAATAAGAAATTTCTCAAAATTCCATTTCACGCCGGTGGATGGG
>JAJZCT010000073.1 GCA_021828925.1 Planctomycetota bacterium | reverse complement strand
AGTTCCACCCATTTGGAACTTCCGTCCGCATAATGAAATCGCACATCAAATTCCGCACTCGGTTCGGTAAATGGAAAGAAACTCGGACGAAAGCGGGTTTCCACATCGGCACCAAAAAAGGCTTTGGCAAACTGATCAATGCACGTTTTCAGATCCACCATGGTAATATCTTCATCCACCACCAGGCCTTCAATCTGATGGAACATGAAACTATGCGTGGCGTCAACGGTATCCGGACGGTACACCCGTCCCGGGGCGATAATGCGTACCGGCGGCTTGTGCGTTTCCAGCACCCGTATCTGCACGGAACTGGTTTGCGACCGGAGCATAAACGGAGCCGCGCCGGATGGTCGCTGCAGATAGAAATTATCCAGCGGATCGCGCGCCGGGTGGTGCCGCGGAACATTCAATGCCTCAAAATTATGAAATTCATCTTCGAGTTCCGGGCCTTGCGCGATGGAGAAGCCCATGCGGCCGAATAATTCCGTCAGCGCATCAATGGTTTGATGAACAATATGCAAAGATCCGGGATGATAATCGCCAAATGTGATCCGCCCCGGTTCGGTAATATCAACCAGCACCTCGGCGGAACCGGCGCTTGAGCCCAGCCGGTCCTTGGCTGCATCATAACCGCTTTGAACGGCCTGTTTGACTGAATTTAATTTGGCACCGTAAGCGCGTTTCTGATCATTGGGAAGGCTTTTGAGTTGATCGCTGGCCACCTTCAACAGGCCTTTGCTGCCAAGATATTTAATCCGGAAGGCCTCAATCTGATCAGCGCTGCTTAAGGAGGAAAGCTCCTGCTGTGCCTGGGCCAGTAATTCATCAAGATTCACGTTGAATTACTCCCGGAAAAAGGCACGTCTGTCCATCTTCAACACACCCGGCCGAACACCCTGCCGCTCAACCGTTCAGATGCCCCGTGTGTGTCTCCCCATCATAATCGCTTTACCGACCCCGGTCCGGCGAATACCGCCCATTATCGTGCCTCCCTGACTGCGTTGATCGGATAACCCATCCGATCACCCCAGATCAGAAGCGCCACCCATACCGCATGCCGCCTGGAGAGATCACCCGCTGGTTAATTCGTTTCAGGCCGCCTTCAAACCCAGTGCATCGCGTACCTTGGCCACAATGGCGTCAAACGCGGCTGGATCGGCGATGGCAATTTCACTGAGGCTCTTGCGGTTAAGTTGAATATTGGCTTTGGCAAGTCCGGAAATAAGTTGGCTGTAACGCAAACCTCGGCTGCGCGCCGCGGCGGTCAGACGGGTAATCCAAAGAGCGCGATAATCGCGCTTCTTTTCCTTGCGGCCGCTGAACCGGTTGGCACCGGCCCGCAGCAGCGTTTCGTGCGCTGTTTTATACAGCTTGCTGCGTCCACCGACAAACCCCTTGGCGCGTTTCAGCAAACGTTTGTGCCGTTGTTTCCGGGCGGCACCGACTCTTACTCGTGGCATGGTAAATTCCTCAACAAATTATTCAGGTCTTCAATGTTCTATCACGTTGTCGCCCCGCCGCCGGAAAACAAACCACCGGCTGACGCGACCGATTCTTACCGACCCGCCGGGCCAAGCAACGTGATCATCTTATCCGCAAACGGGCCGCTGAGACTGGTCGTACCGCGCAAACGCCGCCGCCGATTACCGGACTTGGCACTCTGCAAATGCCCCTTATTGTGCTTATGGAATTTGACTTTTCCAGTCGCGGTCACTTTAACCCGCTTTTTAATTCCCTTGTGTGTTTTATGCTTGGCCACGCCAAAACTCCTAACCAAATCAACGCTCAAAGCTCCAATATTCGCCCGGCCTCACGACAAGCTGCGCCCATGACCCAAGCAAATCGAGCCACGTAGTATATTCGCTTGCCCCCTCGCCGTCCACTGCTTGATCTCCCCGGCTCATTTTCCAGCCACATAACACATTTTTCACCAATTCCAACCGCCAACTGGCGCCCGCCCGCGCCTGTCAACAGCGCTCCGTTGAGGCGCTACCCGCATTCCCGATCGTCATCGGGGCCGGAAACCCGTGGCCGTTTTCGGGAATCGCGCCATCAAAAACCTTCACGTCACGCCCGCGGCCAAGGGCCATGGGATTCCCTCCCGATAGCCATCGGGGCTGCATGGTGGCGCGATTGGACGAATAACAACAATCCACCATGGCAGGCGTCGCACGCTACCGCGCGACGGCCGCGCCCGGCATCCGCAACTGCGGGTGCAAATCCCCGTCCGTTCTCGCGAATACAGCCTCGACGACGTTCACGACACCTCCGCGTCCTGGCAAGGAGAACCTTTTAACTTGGGTTAAACAGCGGACAACTTAACTTTGGCATGCCACTACCCGTTGACTTTGCGGACTCTTCGAGATATACAGCGATCATCTGATCTGCGAAATTGCTCGCCATTCGGCGTGGCTGGCCTTTGGATCGTCATGGGCATTGAGTCACTTTATGAACAGCAACAGCAAAGTCGTTAAGGATTTCATCGATACAGTCCTCAATCGTGGGGACATCGATTCCTCAGGTCAGTTCTTTTGCGATGATATGGTCGAGCAGGTTCCACTACCCGGTCAGGGTCCCGGCCTGGAGGGGCTGAAGGATGTATTGCGCGGAATGCGCGCTGCGTTTCCGGACATGCACTGGACTATCGAGGAACAAATCTGTGAGGGCGATAAGGTGGTGACCCGCTTTGAGTGGACCGGCACCCACCGGGCGGAGTTTCTTGGCGTGCCCGCCACAGGTCGCCCCGTGAAGGCGTGGGGCATGGTCATTGACCGACTGGAGGATGGGAAAATCAAGGACACCCGGATTCTGATGGATGCGCTCGGATTGATGATGCAGCTTGGTGCCTTGCCGCGCCCGCAGTCCTGAGTGTGACGCCGCCCGACCGCTTGAGCCAACGGCGATTGCCCCTTGAGTTGATGGACAATTCGCGTTATCAGGCGGCGACCTGATCTGCGGAACTGCTCGCCGGTCGGCGTGGCTCAGTTCCGCATCATTTGGCAGCATGCATATAACGGCGTCCATCCGCCAAGACATTCTCATTGAAGCCAGTCCGGCGCGAGCATTGGCCGTGGATTGGCAGGTTGCTTGTCTGCCGGAACCGATGGGCCGAATTTCCTAAAAGCCACACAGCTGCGTTTGAGTGCAAAAGCCGTCTCATGTCCGCTACTGAATCCAGAGCTATCCCCATCCCGTAACCATCAACAATCCGCCGTGGCACGCATTACCCGCATTCCCAATCTCAATCCGGGGGGGAAACCGTGGCCGTTTTCGCGAATGGGGCCATCGATAACATTCACGTCACGCCCGCTGCCAACGGTCATGGGATTCCTTCCCGATAGCCATCGGGAAGGAATGACGGCGTAAAGCTTCGATGAATTGTTTTCCGGCTTTACCCCGGCTGGCTGACGGGGCGATGGCGGCCTGATACGTAGACGGTCAGAACCATCAGATCGGCGGGGGTTATTCCTTCCAGGCGGGAAGCCTGCCCCATGGTGCGCGGACGAAATTTTTCCAGAGCTTGCCGCGCTTCGGCGCGCAGTTCCGCAATTGCCCGAAAATTCATATTCGGTGAAATGATCTTATCCTCCAATTCCGCCATGCGTTCGGCGGCATGTTTCTCACGGAGAATATATCCGGCGTATCGCGCTTCAATTTGAATCTGTTGCATCAGTATCTGCCGCGCCGGATCGGCCAGCAGTGCGGTCAATTGCGGTCCATCAGGGCCGAGCATGGCCGGCAGAGCCGTCAGTTCCAGATCCGGGCGTCGCAGCAAATCCATGGCCGTACCACCCCTCGGCACACGCAAGGCTCTCATCTGTTGCGTCAACTGGCGCATGGCGGCGAGTTTATTTTCCAGGCGTTGAACGCGCGCCGGTTCCGCCAGGCCGAGTTCGGCGGCCAGCGGCGTAAGACGCTGGTCGGTGTTGTCGCTGCGCAACGTGAGCCGATATTCCGCGCGGCTGGTAAACATGCGATAGGGTTCGGTGGGGGTTTTGGTAATCAGGTCATCTATCATCACGCCGATATAAGCCTGATCCCGCCGCAGCACAAACGGCCCCTGGGCGCGAATTTTCAGCGCGGCATTGATGCCTGCCATCAACCCCTGTCCCGCCGCTTCTTCATACCCGCTGGTGCCGTTGAGCTGTCCGGCAAAGAACAATCCATCGGCGCGATGGGTTTCCAGCGTGGCCCCGATTTGATGCGTGGGGGAAAAGTCATATTCCACGGCATAACCGTGCCGCAGAATCACCGCTTTTTCCAGCCCCGCAACGCTGTGGACCATCCGCTCCTGCACATCCACGGGCAGAGACGTGGATATGCCGTTGCAGTAAATTTCATTGGTGTCCAGGCCTTCGGGTTCCAGAAAAATCTGGTGCTGGGTTTTGTCCGCAAAGCGCACCACTTTATCCTCAATGCTCGGGCAGTAGCGCGGGCCGCGACTGATAATCTGCCCGCTGTACATCGGTGCCCGGTGCAGATTGGCCCGGATCAGATCGTGGATGGCGGCATTGGTGTAGGTGATATGACACGGCACTTGCGCAAGGCCGGGAAACCGCGAGCCTAACGGCGCAGCGACGGTACCGGATAAATCACTGAACGGTATTGGCGGAACATCTCCATGCTGCGGTTCCAGCGATGAAAAATCCACCGTTTCCCGGGCCACGCGCGGCGGCGTGCCGGTTTTCAGCCGTTGCAATTCAAAGCCGAGCTTAATAAGCGAGCCGGATAATCCGACGGCGGCCTGCTCCCCCACCCGGCCACCTTCGGTTTTCTTTTCCCCGGTGTGCATGAGTCCGCGCAAAAATGTGCCGGTGGTAAGAATGGCGCAGCGGCAAGTCAATTTTCGCCCGGATTTCAGTTCAATGCCGGTCACCCGCCATGCCGGCGCTTCATGATGGCCTGATGGGTCAACAAGTATATCATCCGCGATGTCCGCGATGATTTGCAGATTGGGGCAGTGTTCCGTCAGCAGCCGCTGCACCGCCTGCGCGTAGCGGTATTTATCCGCTTGCGCACGCGGAGATTGCACCGCCGGACCCTTGGAACGATTCAGCAGACGAAACTGAATACCCGTGGCATCAATGGCATGAGCCATCAAGCCGCCAAGAGCGTCAATTTCGCGTACGATCTGGCCCTTGGCCAATCCGCCAATGGCGGGATTACAGCTCATGCGGCCAATGGCGGCGGGGTCCATGGTAATCATCGCCACGGTGCCACGATCACCCAGCAGGCGCGATGCGGCCCACGCGGCTTCCGCACCGGCGTGGCCGCCGCCGACGACAACAATATCAAAATATGCAGCTTGATCGGTCATGCTTTGAAAATATTCCATCCTGTCAAAACGGGACACCGTACCGGGCCATTTGGATTCCAATGCATGCACCGCACACACAACGGTTCAGCCTGGCCATTTGGCCCGCGTCAGCGTTGCGAAATCAAATCCGCTTCGCGCTGGCGTTGCGTGGCGCGATGCAAAATCCGCTTTTCCCTCCGTGTTAAACTGTGCATTCCCTTTTCGCTGACTTTTTCAAGAATTTTGTCCACCATCTGCTGCTCCTTCATGGCCCGATGATCGCGCCGGCTGATCCAATGCAGCCAGCGCTGCAGCAGCCGCTTGCGCTTGGGCGCCGGCAAATCGCTGATGTTGGCACTGGAGGAAATCAGTTGATCAATGATGCCGGGGCCATCCACCTGCAGTGCCCGGCGGCGCTGCAGCGAATCAAAAAACAGCAGGGCGAAAACCAGCATACCCATCAGATTCAGGCCGTAGGCGGACAGCGCAAACAGCGGCACCGCCACAACCATACCGGTAAGACAGGTAATGTCGACGGACTTGTAGGCACCGGTCATAGGCCAGAGAATCGCCTGCAGCAGATAAGCGCCGTCAAACCAGTAAAACGGGAGCAGATTGATGGCAACAAGAAAAATATTGGCCATGCAGAACATGTACAGCGCGGAGGCCAGAAAATTAGGTGCCAGGGACATGGCAATAAAATCGGGCTGCAACGGGCCGAACGCCGCTTCAAGAATCCGCGGTGTAACATGCCAACTGATATTGACGATGGTACCGACAAACATCGCGGCGATGGCGTTGGCCAGAATACCGCCGCCTTGCGCGGCAAACATGGGCCAGGCCGCCGGCGGGTGCATGGGCGGAATCATATTTCCCGCGGGCCACATAAGAAAATCGTCGTGCCGGCCGCCCACAAGCTGCGCGGTAATCCGGTGGCCGAATTCATGCACCAGAAGCGCCGCCAAAATACCCGCAATAGCCAGCACCGCCAGCACCAGCGCTCCGGTATGCAGCACATTAAGCAGCGTCAATGCCGCCAGCAGTATCAGCCAGAAATTCGCCTGTATGCGAATACCGAAGCAGGTCCCCAGCGGCAACGACCAGGTGAGAAGCGACCGCACACCGCCTCCGCCCCAGTTGTTCCCAAACCCACGGTTATAATCACGATCACGCCAACTCATACACGCTACACGCTTTCATTCTGGCACATTCAGGCCGGCTCTTATACGCCGGACCCGTTCCTTATTAAGTATTTTAACACAACGGCAATCGTTTTTCCGTCCACAATTTCGTTCGATGCGATCATCTGAAGGATTTTGTCCGGGGCGATGGGTTCCACGGTGATGGTTTCGTTTTCTTCCAGGGCCTGCGGGCCGGGGGTTAAGCCGGCGGCGATAAAGGCATACATTTTTTCCGTCAGAATGCCCGGTGAGGTATAAAACCAGCCAAAAGGCTGAATATCGCCAGCCTGATAGCCGGTTTCCTCAATAAGTTCACGGCCGGCGCAAAGTTCGGGCGGTTCGGGTGGTTCAAGCGTACCGGCGGGCAGTTCCCAAAGCCATTGGCCCACGGTATGCCGCAGGTTGCGGATCATGACAATTCTGCCATCTTTCAGCACGGGCAAAATAATCACAGCGCCGGGATGCACCACCACTTCCCGCACCAGATGCTTGCCGGACGCGGTGGTAACATTTCGCAGAGCCATATCCACCCGCGTGCCTTTGTAAACAATCTGGTCATTGGAACTTCCGGGCGATTGCACATTCATGATATTGATCCTTTCGTGATACATTTCATGACACTTCCATTGCGGCGATCATATAATAGCAGAGTATGGTACCAATTTCCGACAACCATGAACCGGAATTGCCGCCGCCGGATACGGACTTTGACGAACAAATTGTCGAGGAAGTGCCGACCGGCGAAGTTACGCTTCCCCTGCCGACCGAGCCAACCGAAGCGCGGTTAAGCCGCCTGCACAGCAAAGCGCGGGCGCTGGATCAGATTCCGGGCGTTTATCTGCTTAAAGATACCCGGGATGTGGTCATTTATGTTGGCAAATCGCGCTCTCTGCGGGATCGCGTCAGCAGTTATTTTCTCGCCAGTACGGACCTGGGGCCTGTTAAACAGCGATTGCTGGATTATGTGGTCGATTTTGACACACTGACCTGCGATTCAGAAGTCGAAGCGCTGCTGATGGAAAGCCGATTGATTAAAGATCTGCATCCGCGATTCAACGCCCGGCTTTCCGATGGCAAAAGCTATCCGTATCTGGAAATTACCACGCGTGAAGATTTCCCCGGTGTATATGTCACACGCAAGCCGCAAACCAGCGGCACCAAACTGTATGGCCCGTTTATCAGCGGGTATGCCCTCAAACAGGCACTGATTTACATGCAGCGCGCGTTTAAATTTCGCACCTGTCATCTGGAAATTTATGCCGACGATCAAAAGCGCCGCCACTTTCGCCCATGCCTGCTGTATGCCATCAAACAGTGTACGGCACCATGCGCGGACAAAATCAGCCGGGAGCAATATGCCCGTGATATGGATCGATTTAAGCATTTTCTGGAGTCCCGCCGGGGTGACGCGTTAAAGCAGATGACCGCGGAAATGGAAGCGGCTTCAGCGGCGCTGGAATTTGAAACCGCGGCACAGTTACGGGATCAGATCAAGGCGTTAAGATCTCTGTCGCATCGCGGAAAAAGTGCCAAGGTGATGCAGCCGGAATTGTTCTTCCCGGATCATCAGGCCGGTTCGCGGCAACTGCAGGAAGTGCTGGAACTCGACGAACCGGTGCGTTCCATGGAGGCCATCGACATCGCCCATTTTCAGGGTGAAGCAACGGTCGGGTCGCTGGTGTGTTTTATGGATGGCCGGCCATTTAAGGATGGCTACAAACGCTTTCGCATTAAAACGGTAACCGGTATTGATGATTTCCGGTGCATCGCGGAGGTGGTTTCCCGGCGCTACCGGGAGGCGGGGCAGGGCAACGAGTTGTTCCCGGATGTGATACTCATTGACGGCGGCCTGGGCCAGCTTCATGCCGCGCAGGGGGCCTTTGCGCAAATGGATGTCAAACCGCCGATGGTCATCAGTCTGGCCAAGCGTGAAGAAGAAATATATATGCAGGGTCGCCCGATGCCCTTTAAGCTTTCCCGCACCAGCGCCGCACTGAAGCTTTTACAATTTGCCCGGGATGAAGCCCACCGCTTTGCCCAGAGTTATCATCACCTGTTAATTGCCCGGCGGCAATTTCAGGATACTCTGCGCGGCAGCAAGGGCAAAATAAAAGCCAAACGCCGAACCAAATCGAAAGCGGCTTCCGCCGGTTCATCCGGAGAACCCGCGGAAACTGCATCGAATGAATTCAAAGTGATCCAAGCGCAAGACATCGCCGCCTTGCCCCCCAAACCCGGCATGAAGACACCCTGAGCCTGAAGCGATGCGCGGATGGTTCTTGGCGTGAAGCGGCATCGCGGCTATCATGCGACGGGTGATGACTGAACGACACATTGCACTACCGGTTATGGTGGATGCCACATTGGACGCCGCGGATATGGCTGCGGCGCTGCGGCAACTGGATGTCGGCGAATTGCGATTATCCGGCCATGACCGTCTTTTATATGCGACCGACGCCTCGCTGTATCAGGTTATGCCGCTGGGCGTGGTGATTCCCGATTCCGCCACGCACATTGCAACACTGCTGGAATTTTGCCGCAGACAACGCATTGCCGTGTTGCCGCGGGGCGGCGGCACGAGCCTGGCGGGCCAATGTACCAACCGGGCATTGGTGCTGGATTTATCACCCCGATTCCGCGGCGTGGAACAAGTCGATATTCCCGGACGAACATGTGTGGCCCAGGCTGGAATAACCATTGACCAGATCAACAGCCATCTGGCGGCAAGCGGACTATTTTTCGCTCCGGATCCGGCCACCGTGGCGCAGGCCGCGCTGGGAGGGTGCATTGGCAATAATGCCGCCGGGGCACGGTCGATCCGGTATGGCCGCACCAGCGAAAATCTTGACGCTCTGCACGTGGTGCTCACCGACGGGCAGGAGCTTTGGCTGGAAGCCGGCGCGGGGCGGCGCAATGCCGTTGCACTGAAACTCGCACAGCGGGTGGCGGACGTTGTCCGGAAATATGCCGCTGAAATCCGCGATCGATACCCGAAACTCATTCGCCGCAACGCCGGATATTCGCTGGATCTGATCCTGCGGCAATTGGATGCCGGCACAACGCCGGAGGATTTGAATCTTACTGGTCTGCTGTGCGGCAGTGAAGGCTCGCTGGCGGTGATCACAGCGGCACGGTTGAAACTCCAGCCGATTCCCGCGGCGCGGGGTCTGGCTATTCTGGCGTTTGACAGTCTGGAGCAGGCGCTGGATCGGCTGCTGCCAATTTTAGATACGCAACCCAGTGCCGTGGAACTGCTGGACGCGGTGGTACTGCAGGCGGCGCAGGGAAATGCCGAAGCGCGGCGGCAGTTGGAAGTTATGCCGCTGATCAACGGGCAACTGCCGGCCGCGGTGCTGTATGTTGAATATCAGGCGGAACATTCCGATCGGGAACTTGACACATCTCTGGCGCATCCGGCGCTACAGGCTCCGGCGGCGCGGATATTCCGGCAACCAACGGAAATGCTGCGCGCC
>JAJZCT010000072.1 GCA_021828925.1 Planctomycetota bacterium | reverse complement strand
GACCATTGCCAAGGCGATTAATTTTTCCGATCCCAAGTATATCAAACGCGGATGGGATGTCGGCGGCCATTTTGAATTTGTTTATGGCTATGACCCATCCTACGGCGGCGACAGCTTCCATTCCTCGGGGCTGGATTTTGGCTACAATCCGTCAAGCGTGTTTTCACCGCTTTACCAAGCCGATATTGAACAGGCTTATGTTACCTTGGCGCTGCATCTTGGTGGAGCCGGTGATGTGAAGTTCAAAGCCGGTAAATTTGTGACGCTGCTGGGTGAGGAAACCATTAATCCCACCACCAATTACCTCTACTCCCACACCTATTCCTTTGGCTACATGATTCCCTATACGCAAACCGGCGTTCTGGCGGAATATGTGCCCAACAGTCAATGGACGTTTTACGCCGGTATCACCCGCGGCTGGAATCAGACATTTTATGATAACAACAGCAGCGTAGATTTTCTGGGTGAAGTCGGCTACGTGCCAAATTCACAATGGGATTTCATTGTTAATTTGTCTGAAGGGCCGCAGGATGGTGCTATGGGCAACGCCGGCTTAGGTAACAACAATGATTACCGCACGGTCGTGGAACCCTTGATCACCTATACTCCGCCGATACTCAATAACGCGTTGACTCTGGTTTCCGATACGGTAGCCGCGTATGACGGTGCCGGCAACAGCACCAATGGCAATCAGTCTTCCGGCTGGTTCAGCGAAGCGCTGTATCAGAACTATGCGCTTAATAGCTACTTCAGCTTCACCACCCGTGAAGAATATGATTATGTCGGTTCGGGTCTGGGCAGTGGCGGAATTGGAATTAACCCCTTTGGTATTGAAAATTACACCAACATGGGCGACCTGACGTTTGGTGTAAAAATTACTCCATTCCCCAATGGCAGCCTGAGCAAGAATTTCTACATTCGTCCAGAAATTCGTGAAGACCTCGCGGACCATGCCGTGTTTAACGGCAATCACTACCAGACCACTTTTGGTATCGACGCGATATATCAGTTCTAAGATCGTTTCGATGATCAGAGTTTTAACCCTTCACAGCGGATCCGGTCGGTACGTCTGGAGGGGGTGTCCCGCAATGTGGGGCCGCCCCGGAAATGCAAATTGCGACCCAGATCGCGGTTGCTGGGCCCTGTATAAGTATGATGGTTAATGGTTATCATATACCGAACTGATTAGTCTTTGGAAACCTTGGCAGATGATGGAACAAACACAGAGACCCAATCCTGATGAATTGCTTCAGCTTCTTACCAAGCAGGAGGAATCTCTGCGCCGGGGAAAGCTGAAAATATTTTTCGGTGCCTCAGCCGGTGTTGGTAAAACCTATACGATGCTGGAGGAGGCCCAGCGGCGTGCTATTGATGGTGCGCGGGTGCTGGTCGGTTATGCCGAGCCGCACATACGCCCCGAAACCGAAGCGTTGCTGCTGGGCTTGGATATTCTTCCTTATAAACTTGTGGAATACCGCGGAGCTGTGCTCAAGGAATTCGATCTTGATGCAGCCCTGAGTAAGGCACCGGAACTTATTCTGGTGGACGAACTGGCCCATACCAACGCCGCGGGAATGCGGCACGCCAAACGCTGGCAGGATGTAGCCGAACTTCTGGCCGCAGGAATTGACGTATATACAACACTCAATGTGCAGCATCTCGAATCTGTCAATGACATCGTGGAACGGGCCACGGGCATCAAGGTTCGGGAAACGCTGCCCGATTCGGTTTTTCAAACGGCCGATGAAGTGCAGCTTGTGGACCTGCCCCCCGAAAAACTTATTGCACGTCTGCAGGAAGGAAAAATTTACACTCCTGATCGCACCACCGCCGCCTTGCAACATTTCTTCAGCATCGGAAATCTTCTGGCCCTTCGGGAATTGGCCCTGCGCCGCACGGCTGATCGCATTAACCAGGATATTGATGCCCTGCGGCAGGGGAGTGCCGCCGGGCGGACGGCCGCCGTTTCTGAACGTATTTTGGTATGCGTAGGCCCCAGTCCATTTTCCGCCAATCTGGTCAGAACCGCAGCGCGGATGGCCGCCGCTTGGAAAGCTCCCTGGATGGCGGTCTATGTTGAAACGGCAAAATCTCTGGGCTTATCCGAAGCGGACCGGCAGCGTGTGGCGCGCACACTTGCTTTGGCCGAGCAACTCGGCGGCGAAGCGGTAACGCTTTCCGGCCTGCATCCGGATCAGGAGATTATCGCCTACGCCAAAAGCCGCCATGTGGCGCGCATTATCGTTGGAAAACCGGCTGATCGTGGCTGGCGACGCATACTGCGGCGATCGTTTGTGGACCGCCTGATTATGCGCAGCGGCGACATTCATCTTGAATTAATCCGGGAAGATGCCGAAAGCCATTCGCCTGCCCTTGTAAGTCGGAAAAAAAACTGGGACCGGCGCGGGATTACCTGGGCCGCAGGGGTTGTGACGTTCAATACGGCGTGGGGTATTTTTCTTTATCACACGCTCGGATTATCAGATATCAATGTCATCATGTTTTATCTCCTGGGCGTGATCTGGATTTCCGCCCGCTACAGCCGATTTGCCGGCGTTCTAACCGCTGTTCTTAGCGTCGCTGCGTTCGATTTTACTGTGGTAAAACCCTATTATTCTTTCGCTATATCCGATACCCAGTATTTACTCACGTTTGCCGCCATGTTGGTTACGGGTATCTATATCAGCATACTTACCGCCCGTCTGCGCGATCAGGAACGCCTTTCTCGATCACGTGAACAGCGCACGGAATCCCTGTTACGCTTAAGCCGCGAATTAATTCTCTGTCGGGATCATAACGCCCTGTTGCAGGTTTCCCTCGGGCATGTCGCCGAGTTCTTCAATTCTCCGGCCGCTGTGATACTACCCGATGCATCCGGCATTCCAGTATTGACCCACAGTTCCAATGAGGTAACGCTTGATGACAAGGAATTGTCCGTGGCGGATTGGGTCATCCGTCACGGAGAAAAAGCCGGTGCCGGCACGTCCACGCTGCCGTCGGCCAAAGCTATTTACCTGCCGTTAAGAGGCGTTAAATCTACACTTGGTTCGCTCTGTATCATTCCATCGGATCTTCAACGCTTCAACCACCCCGACGAATTACGCACGCTTGAAGCCTTTACCGCTCAAATTGCCGTAGCCCTGGAGCGCATGATGCTTTCCGAAGAATCCCACCGCGCCTGGGAACGCACCGAACTTGAAGTACTCCGCAACACACTTTTATCCGCCGTATCGCACGACCTGCGCACGCCACTGGCAGCCATCACCGGCTCGGCCAGCAGTATTCTTGAAGCCGGATCATCCATGTCCGCCGAAACCCGTGAAGAATTGCTGACAACCATCTCCCAGGAATCACAACGCATGGAAGGCCTTATCGAAAAGCTTTTGGAAATGACCCGGTTGGAATCGGGGAATCCGTCGATTCAAACTCAGATTGTCGATGTCGGGGAGATCATCATTTCCGCCGTAGGGCGCTGGCGAAACAATGACCAGAACCGCGACTTTCACCTTGATATTCCTGAATCGCTGCCTTCCGTGCCGGGGGACCCGGTTCTTCTGGAACAGGTTTTATCCAATTTGCTGGAAAATGCCATCAACCATGCACCCGTGTCCACCCCCATTGAAATTACCGCCATGGCCCGGCCTGATTCTGTACTAATTCGCGTGATGGACCGCGGACCAGGACTTCCCGTTCACGACACGCAAAGAATATTCGAAAAATTTTATCGCGGGTCATCCTCTTCGCGCCGCCCCGGCCTGGGTCTCGGTCTGGCGATCTGCCGCGCTATTCTCCATCTCCACCACGGCACCATCACCGCCCGCAACCGCGACGGCGGCGGTGCCGAATTCCAAGTGACAATCCCCACAAATGGAGGTTGACGAATCATCCCCGAGGCGGTGTGATAGCGTTTATGGCAGCATCGGGCGCATTGATTCTGATAATTGAAGACGAGCCGCCAATTCGGCGGTTCATGCGTATTTCTCTGGAAGGCCAGGGGTATGGTGTTCGAGAAGCGACCACTGCGGCGGAGGGCCTGCGTCTATTTGGTCACGATTTACCCGATGCAATTATTCTCGATCTGGGCTTGCCGGACCGCGATGGTGTGGAACTGATCAAGGATCTGCGGCAACTGGCGCAATTGCCGATCATTATTGTTTCGGCCCGTGGACAGGAGCGTGGAAAAATTAACGCGCTGGACGCTGGAGCAGACGATTATCTCACCAAACCCTTCGGCGTGGGAGAACTTTTGGCACGCCTGCGCGTCGCTTTGCGCCGGTCCGCAAATACCCGCCAGCCTGATCGTGGCGTTCTTTCGGTCGGGGATATCAGCATGAATCTGGATTCACGAGAAGTGACCGTGACTGGGAAGGTCGTACATCTGACTCCCCACGAATATCGCCTGCTCCAGGTACTTCTACGGAATGCGGGGAAGGTCATGACGCATAAGCAACTTCTGAAGGAAACATGGGGAGCAGGCTACGGTTTTGAAACACATTATGTAAGAGTATACATGAATCAGTTACGCAAGAAACTCGAGCCCGACCAGTCTCAGCCCAGGTATATTCACACAGAAACCGGTGTCGGATATCGTCTTTATACCCCATCGGATTAGCAATTAAGCCAACCAATTCCTTTAACGGATATTCCAGCAGAATCCGCTGCCTCAGACGGCGAGAATGCGCGGTAAAAGCAATGTGTGTTGAGGCTTATCTGGAGCTTCCTTCAAATGGCTGCCCGGACGCGGCAGTGCCGAATTTCAAGTAACAATTCCCACCACCGCAGCCTCGGGTTCTGGTGCCATATCAACAACGGTGGATGTCCCGTTACCTTGTCGCGTATCCCTTTTTATTGGGGATAAAAGGTGGCCCCGTTCGCGAGTCCGGCGAGCGGGGCGCAGCATAGCGGTGGGTCTTTCGCATGTCGCGTGGCGTCTGCTTAAAGTATCTGTGAAAGGATGTGCTGAATTGGCGGGGCGATGAATAGCCGGACGCTTCGGCAACCTGAGAAATGGGCATGTCGGAATCCAGAATAAGTTGCCGTGCGGTTTCCATCTGAGTGCGTTGTATTTCCATGGTCGGAGTCCGGTTCAGCGCCGCCAAAAAACGCCGATCCATGGTGGGGCGGGAAATCGCCAATTGGTCGGCTAACCACTTCACAGACAGTCCGCTTCGCAGCCGCTGCTGAATCAGTCCCAGAGCTTCACGTACCACTTCATCTTCCACTCCAAAAATATCCGACGATAATCGTGTAATGACGCGCACCGGCTCAATGAGTACCGTGGAAGATCGGACCTTCCGCCCCTGCATCACGCGATAAAGTAACTCCATGGCCCGCAACCCGATTTCCTGCGTATTTTGCAGAATGCTGGATAAATGCGGCGTGCGCAGTTGCCCGTAGAGGTCATCATTGTCAACACCCAATAAGGCCACATCTTCGGGTATTCGGATTTTTAAATGCTGACAGGCCTCTACCAGATACGCTCCAAGATGATCATCCGCCGCGAAAATAGCGGCCGGCTTTGGTAAGTCCTTCAGCCATCGGGCCGCGGTGCTGGGAAATATTCCAGCGCGGTCTTCCGCCTCCGCATTTTCTTTTTGAAAACACTGGGCGGTAATGCCGTGCTTACTGGCTTGTTGAAAAAACCCCTCCTGACGCACATCAGAGGAATAATGTTGAGACATGCCGTAGTAAACCAGTCGCTTAAATCCCCGATCAATAAAATAATCCGCCGCCATCCGTCCGACCATGGCATCATCGGTTACAACGCGTGGAACACTGGATGGCTTAAGTTCTGCCGAAACGTCGACCGCGGGCAAGCGGCGTTTGGCAATGGTCTCGGGCAATCGCCATGCCGGCGGACAACCGGCCGCAATCACGCCGTGTACATCACCTTGAAGAAGCCGCGGTATATCCGCCGATTCAAAGCTGTCCGGGAAAAAAACCCGAATCTCCGGTCGCGTGGCAGCGCATTTTGCCACGCCGCGCAGAACATCCCGATTGTAGGCAATCATCAGATTACCGAGAAACAGCACTCGCTTGTCTTTTCGCATAAGTTAACCTCACCTGCTTGGGCCGCTATTATAATAACACCCATTTTACACTGACGAGTAAGCCACGGGCTTAAATGGTAAAAAACAGAAGTTTTTTTGTAAAAAATGGCCTATTATTTTCCCGCGGTCAGTCTATACTTAAATCAAGCTTTAATGGTAGCCACATTTCGTATGTTGCCTGTAGAAGCTTGGTGGCGCATGACACCGAAAAAGGGTTGTGATGCGATTGATAACTTTCGGCCTCATTCGCAGGCGGCCAAAAGGCGGGATGTAAAAAATTGATGCTCGGTTGCGGACTGGCATTGAGTCTGTGGCTTTTCGGTTTGACTGCGGTACGTGAAGTTGCGTGTGTCTCGCTCCAACCGGGAAAGGAGACTTTGTCGCGGTAATGAATGAATATGTGGTCCCGACGGCTTGACCGGTTAGTCGGGCTTTTTACCCGGTCTTCTCGACTTCATTTTTACTGACTTTCTGGTCAGGTGGAGAAGAGAAAAAGTAAATCCTTTATTCATGGGAGTTCTATTATGATATCGACACATTTTAAGAAGTTACACGCTTATAGCGCCGCGGCAGCCGCGGCGATGTTAGCGTTCGCGGGGTTTGCCGCGACAACGTGTGCCAACACCGTTAACATTCAGTTTGAGGGCGTGGCGACAGCAAACACCACGGATTCCTTCAGTGGTCAACAGGGGGCGTATACTGGTGACGGCGTGGCAAGTCCCACATGGAATGTGCTGGCCGGCGGCAGCGGTACGGGGAGCAATCTGTTGGATTCAACCGGCAACGCGACCACAGTTGCTGTGAGTTATGCTGGTAACGCGACCAGCGGCCCGGACTATAACTTTCAGACAGTCCCGGCTAATGAGTTGCTAAGTGGATTTTTGCAGGACAGTACTCCGGAGGCAGTCACGCTCACCGGCTTGGCCAGCAATGGTTCTTATCGGCTCTACCTTTACGGCCAACCCGGCCAATTTGCCAGTTGGTACGACGGCCATCATCGCGGCGCGGCGTTCAGCATAACCACCGGCACCGGCGGCCCGGACAGTGGCAGCGCGGCATATACTCTGCAGTACAATTCCGGCACGCAGAATATCTTCCAGGAAAATACGAACTACGTCGTTTTTAATGCAATGGCAAGCTCGAATGGCACACTGGCCATTACTTGGACTAATACTCCGGCGGAGCTAACTCCGATCGGAAGTAATGGGCAGGACGGAACTTTCAACGGACTGCAACTGATTTCCGCTCCGGTTCCTGAACCAATAACTCTGGGATTATTGAGTGTCGGAGGCATGGGGTTGCTGTTACTCAAACGGCGCAGGATAGTCTGATGTTTTATGGGGATGGCCAATGCCCCAAAACGGGCATTGGCCGCCCTTTGTTCACGTTTCTAAATTAGGAGACAACCATGAAACGTCACGGTTTTACACTCATCGAACTCTTGGTGGTGATTTCCATCATTGCATTGCTGATATCTTTGCTGTTGCCGGCGTTGGCCAAGGCACAGCAGGATGCCAAAAGCATCCAGTGCCTGGCGAATATGCGTTCGCAAGGGCAGATGCTCAATGAATATGCGGACGCTTATGAGGGTGCCATTCCGTATGCCTACGACAATGGAGTCTGGCCCAAGGATCCGGTAACCACCAATGATTGGGATACACTTTTATTCAGTTTCAACCAGGGTATAGATCCCAGAAATTTTGTGCTGGCCTTTTTCGGCAGCTGGACCAACACCAATATTACCCAGCCGCAGGAGGCCACCTATATCGCCAAATTCGCCAAGATCTTTATTTGCCCGTCGGCTGTGTTGCCGGTCAACTACAGCCAGACAATTTCCAATAAGATACAGGGACCTGGGGACATCACGACGTATGCCGCCAATTGCAACTTTTTTATGGCGTACATTAATGTTAGCGGTGGCTACTCTGGCGGAAACCATCCTCAAACCGTCACCTACTCGCTTTCCAACGTCGCCAATCCTGGCCAGAAGCTGGCCATTGGAGATGCTACGCAACTACTTTCCAATGGCGGCACCTACGCCCCATGCTTCTTCTGGTTCGAGAATGCTTCCGGGTGGACCAGTATTCGAAATGGTCCCATGAATGCGTTGGTATCGCCCCAAGGGATCGGCCCGGCGGAAAACTCCAACTCGGACTATCCTATTGCGGATTGGGCTATCGGCCTGCGTTATCGGCATGGTCAGACCAGTGCTAATGATAATGGCGGCTGGGCCAACGCGGTATTCTTTGACGGACATGCCAGCAGCGTTCCAATGAATCAGGCTCCCGCGGGAATGCCGGGCGTACAACCGGTGATCAATGGCACAGAGGGACTACGGCTTTTGAATATCAATAATCCAAATTTGTCCACGACCATTGAACAATAGCGGTGTGGTTAACAGGGCCGCCAAGGCCTTAACTTTGGCGGCCCTTTTTTCGGCTCCACCGACAGTAGCCGAGGCTGTCCCTGGGCCGGGCATGGCGGGAAAGCAAATCGTCGCCTTTTCATTTTCCCGAGTTGGTGCGGACAAGATACGATGCATCTTGCTGCCGCAGCAGAAGAAACAAGTTCGTTTCACTTGTTGTATGATGTTGTCGATATGGTCGGCTCACATCCGACGAAGAAACCGTACACGGTTATAGGGATGCCAATGGCCATAATTGCTACGACACGTCGCGACTCATTAATGCCCCATGGGCCTTGGTGGTTTAGCGTTCATCCTCATTTTACTGCGATTGCCGCTCGCCCCAAGCGTTGCATGGACGGGCGCAGTCGCATGATTGCCCATTGGCTGGCCGGACTGATGATGCTGACTTTCCTGACCCTTGGGCCGCCGGCACTATCGCCGGTATGTGCAGCAGCACCGAACGATGCGGCGTTAATGTCTAATCATCACCCTGGTGTCAGCCGCGAACACGTCGGCATTTATCAGGCTCGTGCGCCCGGCTGGCCAAACAGTATCACTTCCGGCCTGGCTTCGCGTCTACAGGCCGCTGGTATGGCACCCGTCGTCTTGTCCGTTCACCAATTGACCAACTCTGCTATCCTCCGCGCCCACCATTTGCCCGTGCTTATTCTGGTGAATCCCGCGATGATACCGGCAGATGCAGTCGCTGCCGTCAAGAGCTACGCCCGGTCCTCCGGATTGCTTGTGTCGCTTGGGGCACCCGCGTTTACCAATATGGAATTCCGTTTAGGTTCACGCTGGGTCACAGAGTCTCAGATGCTGTCTCGCATGAAACAGATCATACACAGTCACCCCCTTGCTTTGCCACAGCACGCCCGGCTCTGGATGGAGGCAAGCTCTAGTCCCAAGGCCCCATCCAAGGTAGTCATGCTCAAGACCACGTCGCAGCTTCCGCCCGGTGAGGTATACGGCTATAAATTTCGCTTCCATCTTAACGGCTGGTGCAGTTTCCGAAGCCCCGCCATTGCGGTGCGGGCACAAGATCGCTATACCGTTTTCTGGGCGAAGGGCGGCCCGCATGCCCGACAACTTAATGTTGAATGCGATGAGCACGATGGTTCGCGATGGATTGCCGTGGTGAAACTTCACACTCATTGGACGCGTTATGTGCTGCCGGAGATTGCGTTTCATGGCTGGCCCGATCCTCGGGTGGCCGGCCGGTTCTTCCCAGGTGACCATTTGCACCTGCCCCGTGCCACGGCCATCTCTTTCGGTTTAGCCAACGGCTTTACCACGGAAAAAAATGGCGGGGTCTATACCGTTGAGGTCGCGGGCGTTGGTACCGCGCGCCTTCCGGCGCGAGATGCCCAATCTTTTACAGCCGCACTTGCATCAAAATTCCACAGTACGCCGCGGATCCACATGATCTCGCCTGCCTATAAGTTGTTTCCCGTGACCGATATGCACATCTTGGCTGTTAATCCGCGCCAGGCGATTGCCCCATTAACCGCTCTGCCAACACCGAACTCAACGATGG
>JAJZCT010000071.1 GCA_021828925.1 Planctomycetota bacterium | reverse complement strand
ACCTCATGCTTAACATCCACGAGCAAATGGAACTTATAACCGAACCATAATAATTGAGTATGAGCAGCAAGGCTGGATGGTCGTAAGGTTTAACAGGACCCAAAGATATGACCGCTGACATGGAAAAGAAATCGGCGATACACGTCCGCGAATCTCAGGATGGTGACCGCAATTTTGTATTCCATCTATCTGATAATGACCTGTTCGTCCGAACTGGCCGGCAATTGATTGAAGCCTGTCAATTAAACATCAGCATCGACTTGTGGAGGCAAGAACTCGATCTTATGTTTGCGCATGTAAAGGGCTGGTGCTAGAAGAAAAATAATCACGTTCGCACTTGCCTCTGTGAACCGCGCCGCGCGCGACTGGTGCTGCACTTTATCCCGAAGTCTGATGAATTTGATTTCGACCTTGCTGATTGGATCACAGAACTGGACTGTTACCTGAGCCGCAATTTCAAAAACGTCGGATTGGTGGAAGCAGGACAAATTCCGTGGGCCGAAATGGAACGTTTTGTTAATCCGAACCTTTTTTTTGTGATCTATGGCGAACATCCCACCGCACATGCAACAGTGGGAACATAACCGCTCGCTGTTGGCCCATGTTCCCGGAGATTACCCCGATTGGCTGGCAACAATCGCCTTTTACACTGCCTTACAGGCCATTGATGCACTTTTAGCTTACGACAACGTTACAGCAAACAGCCACGACATGCGAAACACCACACTCAAGCAGACCAACCGTTACGATTATATTTGGCGGCATTACGGACCGCTTTATGATCTCTCGCGCAAGGTTCGATATCTGGCGGCACCATCCTTTTGGATACAACCCAGGGATATTGAATCAAAAGTCCTCAAGAGATATCTTTATCCCATCGAATCATCTGTGAAAAAACTCATGCCTCACCCGGCGTGGCCCGCCCATAAAGATGTGAACCTGAAAAACACGAAGTCTCAGACGGCTTAGCAGTTCGCCAATTGCAACGCCAGAGACCGATGGCGGGGATTGGGAAGCCGAAAGGGTTTAATATGTTTTTTGCAAGGCCGACTGCGGAAAAATCACACTGGTCGCTTACGCCATCATTTGGACACTGCGGATAGATTCCCAACTCATTTTGGACATTTCATTATTTTGCTGATGATTCATCGCTTTTTTTATTGCGTACCGCGTTTACCTGCCATCGCAATAAAATATCGGGGCCAATTCTTTCGGGCTGAGCGAATTGCAGCATTGTGGCCTTGCTGATGGATTGCAGCACAATGCCTTCCACCGCGTGACGGGCGCTTTGATCGCCGGCAATTTTTGGCGCAATAAATACCAGCCCCTCGTCAATGAGTTCGTTTTTCAGCATTGAACCCAATAGTGTTGCCCCCCCTTCAACGAGGATATTGGTGAAGTTCCTTTTTCCCAGTTCCGTCAGGACTGCGGCCATATCAAGGTTTCCATTTTTGTCCGCCCGCACCCCGATACACGCCACGCCGTGCTGAGTTAATTTTTTCATGCGCAGCAGGGCCGCACCGGTAAGTGACATGCGATGAAAGACCAATGTTGGAACGTTCGTCGCCGTCAGTACCAGTCTGGAATTCAGCGGCAGCCTGCAGTGGCTGTCAATGATAATGCGTGTTGCGGTGCGACGAATATCCGTTTTCTTCCGCGGGCGCGCGGTAAGCATTGGATCGTCAGCCAGTGCGGTTCCAATTGCGACCATAATGCCGTCAACGCGGCCACGGATATGATGAACCCGCTTGCGGGATTCGGGGGAACTGATCCACTGGGATTTTCCGTAGCGATCAGCAATTCCGCCATCCAGCGTCTGCGCCCATTTGGCAATGACGTACGGTTGCCGCGTGGTAATCCATTTTATGAAGGGGCGATTCAATTGCCGGGCCTGCGATTCTAACACGCCGACGTCAACGCAAATTCCGGCTCTCCGCAACTGCGCAATGCCCCTGCCGCACACCAGTGCATTGGGATCCCGCATGGCCACGACCACCCGTTTGAGTCCCGCGGCAATGATGGCCTGCGTGCAGGGCCCGGTCTTGCCGGTATGGCAGCACGGTTCGAGGGTAACATAAAGCGTGCCGCCGCGCGGTGATACTTCGGCCGCATTTATGGCATTTATTTCCGCATGCGGGCCGCCAAATCTCTGGTGCCAGCCTTGCGCTATAATCGCTGCGTTGCCTACCAGCACGGCACCCACCATGGGATTAGGCTCAACAAACCCCTGGCCGCGCTGCGCCAACCGCAGCGCCAGCCGCATGTAACGCAAATCAACCGCCGATTGTTCAGAAACGGACATACTATCTCCAATCCAGTGCCGGTTGATGCTGAAAACCGGCACTCGGAATTATATTTACTTTTTACCATCATACCGGATATAATTCATGTGTAATCAGACCGATGAACTTTCTGCAGGAGTCTCATCATGGCGCGTTTTTCAAACCGTAAACGACTTGGCAAATTCCTACTGGCATGTGCGACGGCAAGCGTGGCGACAGCATTGGTTATGGCTGCGCCAAAAGCCGCGGCCGCCAATCAGGGCATGTCAACGGCCGCATTAATGGATACCGTATTACCCAATACGGTCATGCATGCCGTGCCAATGCGGGATGCGGTGCAATACCTGCGGAATATGACGGGGGCCAATATTTTCGTTAACTGGAACGCCCTGCAGAGCGCGGGGATCTCGAATATTACGCCCATTACGCTGCACCTGCGCAATGTCTCCATGCGGAAAATTTTATCCGTGATGCTGCAGGAAGCATCACCCAATGCGGCGCTGGTCGATTACGTCAGTCAGAATGTTTTAACCATCACCACCCGACAGGAGGCCAACACGCATCTGGTAACAAAAGTTTATCCCGTGGGCGATCTGGTTATGACGGTGCCAAATTTTACCGCCCCGACGTTTAATTTGCAGAATCAAAGCAATACCAGCGGCGTGCAGGTCAGCAGCGGCAGCTCCGGGGGCGGCGGTGGTGCGGGAAGTTCCAATTTATTCAGCGGCAATGGTGGAAATGGAACGGGCGGGATGAATAATACCACCGAAAGCACAACCCAACGGGCCAAGGCGCTGGTAGCATTAATTGAGGGTACGGTGCAACCCAATATATGGACCGCCAACGGCGGACCGGCGACGATCATTTATTTTAATCGACAACTGGTGGTCAGCGCGCCGGTTTATATCCAGCAAATGATCAGCGGAAGCAATTAACGCTTACTGATGCGCACTGGCTCCGGATTGTTAAACCAATCCGTTTTTTGGTAGTCCGGCAGTGAAAAATCCAGAGAAACTGTGGCACATTGTTCCTAAGCGCCGGTTTGGAAACTCCACCGGCAGCGCCTTGGGGCGGCAAGCGGAAGTCTGCGGCGTCCTGAATCCTCAATATATTCCGGAATATGCTTCGGATCCGCGTCCCTGCATCCATCCATTTGCCAAGCCAATGAACCCGCATCGGACGTTTCAAAAAGCCTCTAAGCGAGCGATATGCTTCGCATTGGTGAATGTATCGCTTTGTATCTGGACTACACCGTCCTGGGCCATTACGCATGCAGTTCAGGTAAAGCATCATTCAGTGGTGCGTAAGGCCCCCGCCACATCCGCCCCGGCAACGCAACCGGCGGCTCCATTGCCCGGCAACAAAACGTTTCGCCCCGCGGAGATCGGCAGGGTTATTTTCGTGCAAAATGAACCGTCATTGCTTGAGCATGTATTGCCGCCGATGGTTTTCCATCATAAGACACTTTCGGAGGTTCTCAGCACATTCAGCACGTTGACCAATACCAATGTTGCCGCCGGTTGGGCCGCGATGGCTCACGCCGGAATCAAGTTCAGCCGTCGCCTTACTTTGCGGTTGCCCGGACAGGGATATAAATTGGATCTGGTGGCGGCACTTAAATCTTTTGCACCGAATGTTCGCATGGTCATATCAGCGGATCAAAATGTCATTTTTGTCAATACACAAGCGGCGGATAATCAACATCTGATCATGCGGACATACTGGATTCAGGATTTAATTGCCAACATTCCGCGATACATCAATCCGCAATCATTCGGAAAGAAACGGCCTGCGGAGGGCAGCCACGGAAAACGCGCACCGCAGGAACATGCCGCGGGTGGCCCGACCAAAGCCGCTAAGGCATCCGGTAATCGATCCGCGGGACAAAGCAACCCGCCGTCCATGGAAAGAAATATCCTGCAACTGATCACCGATCATGTCGAGCCGAAGATATGGCTGAATCACGGAGGAAAAGCCACAATCAGTCAAGTAGGCAACAAAGTCATTGTCATCGCCCCGGCCAGTGTGCAGGCCCTGTTACAAGGCCCATCGCATTACAACCCCAATGCGGCACCACTTTTCATGACCGTTTCATATTAACTTCCGTAAGAGCCTGTCGTTTTGTCCGTTACTGAACATCATGACCGTTCATTACGCTGATCGGCCCCCATGGACCACGGAGCAAATAGTGAAAAATCCTGGCGTGTTTTCACCCCACAGCGGCATGTATAGAAAAAGGGGGCTGAAATTGGGATTTCCAGCCCCCTTTTGAGTATTCAAAGAAAACGCCATCCGCGGCTTACTGAGCCTGCTTCAGGATCAGCTTGGAAGCCTGATTGCTGGCGACATTCAACGCGCCGAGCGTTTCCGCGGCGGCGGTACGAACCTTGGCGTTGCTTTCATGGGACACAACATGAATCAGATCATCAATTTGCGAACTGCTGAGATGATTACCCAGATTACGGGCGGATTGCGCCAAGCTCATATAAAAAGCGTAGCGAACCGCTTCCGGAGCAGAATGACTGTTCAGCGCCGCATGCGCCAATATTTGCTGGGCTTCGGGATTACGGATTTGTCCCATCGTTTCAGCAACCGCGATAACCACGCTGTCATGCTGAGATCGCAGGGCCAGCTTCAGCGCCGGAATGGCCCGGTTGACGTCATAAAGGCAGGAACGGTTCATCGCCATGAGCTTTAATTCATGCGCGGCGGTTGACGCGAATCGCACCGATTCCTGACTGCTGATGGGCTTACTGCCCAGGCGCGTCAAAATCTCGGTAAAGGCCTGATCGATCGCGCCTTTTGTTGCCCCGGTCGGAATGACACCAATGGTGCGGTCGTTGACAAATTCCGCATGAAGCTTAGGTAGTTCCGAGGCAGATCCCATTACCAGCATGGGAGTAGAACGCAAACGATAATCCGTGACCGCATACTGCTGATATTGCAACGCCGCCGGGCCACCCGGCACGATCACCAGACCAATGTACGGCACGCCGATGGAGTCGTTAACAGCCTGAGCGAGAGTGGCGGCATCAATGACATGATAGTCCGTCCGAAGACGGGCCTTCATCTCGTTGCGAACCTGAATATCAGGATCAACCAGCAGCACAACCGGCTTGGTGGACTGCGCGACAGCTTCCGCAAGCGTTGGAATTACTTCCGATGAACCGGTGAATGCTTTGGCGGGGTTGGCCCGGGCCAAGGCGCTGGCCGCTTCAAAGCGGACCGCTGGATCCGGGTAGGCAAGAGCCTGAATCAATGGAGATGGATTTTTGCCCCCCCCCACCAGGCCTTCAACACCGCCCGTCTGCTGCAACGCCATGAGCGTTTTCAGAACCAGCGGGCTGTTATCCGCATTTAATGCAATCTCCAGCACCGGATTGAGATATCGCGGACCCGCGGCTACCGCGTAATAATGGGCACCAGGCATTGAAGGTTTCATGGTCGGGTCTTTGGCACCGGCGGGAAGATCGACTTCGCGCCGCAGATCCGCAGCCAACCAGAGACTGATTGCCGCGGAATTTTCAGGATCAAGCTTGAGCACGGCTTCACAGGCCCGCATGGTTTCGATATCTTTCCAGATCGGAGTCGGTACGGGAACGCCGACAACATCATTCAGGCCTTTGTCATAATACCAGACCGGATTGGTTGACTCATTGGGATGATTGGCCGCAACTGACGGCTCGTTGTGATAATACGCTTCGGCCAGCCACAGATACAGATCCGCCGCGGTGAGGTGATTAAACCGACCGGTGGGATCAATTTTGGATATGGCGGTGCGTGCCGCCTTTTTCAAGTCAGGCGGAGTATTTTTATCATTGGCAATTTGTACCAGATACGGTAAGGCCTGAGGATATCCGATGTTACCGAGCACCTGAACAATTTGAATTTTTTCCGGCGTAGAGGGTGTGGCAAGCTGCCGTACCAATGGGTTCAAAAGCGACTTGCCAATATCACTCATCATTTGAACGATGGTTGGACCATAACTGGCATGCGACGGGCTGTTAAGGAAATGGACGAAAAACGGTGCGGCAAATTCGCCCGCCGCATATAACCGCTGGCGCGAAACCACATAGGCTCGAGGGCTGTCCACCATAACCTTAATGGCGGCAATAATCCGATCGGGATTGCGAGCAACCATCAGGTGGCCCTTTTCCAGCAATGCGGATATAGCGGAAGAAACCTGTTTCAGCGGTTTATTCTGCTGGTTGCCAATGAGAATTTCCGATACATCGCGCCCGTTGGCCGCGGCATCAAACGCCCGCAGCGCCACCACCGGGGAGGGATTCGCCGCAAGGAAAGCCTTGCCGCTATCCCGCGCCAGGTCTTCCTTGCCGAGCAGTGAATAGTGCAAAAACAGATCCGCGTCGTTGACCAATTCAGTGGAAGGCTTGGCATTCATCATGGCGGAAGAGGGTTGTTGCGCCTGCGCCTGATGCGGCGGCAAAGCGGTAATCAACAGAGCCACAGCCACAGATGCGCTGACCGCCAGACGTTTAAGCAGCCGATTTTTCCGATCCCGCAGATGCCCTGCACCAGCGGACACCGGGAATGAATTTCCCGATGCGTTGTGATAAATGTGTTGTGCCCGTTGGGTAGACCGCGATTTGAGCATAAAGCCTCCGAAATATGTTGTGCGTTCGATATCATTTAAGGAGCCGGTATAACCCGCTCCGCCTAACAGCTTCCCCGGTCACATCGGTTTGACAGAACCGCAAATCGAAAGCAGACGAACCGCCCATTTTGTCCGTTCGCTCACGCCGCAGCGCCGTCGCGCCAGTCGGTGCCATGGCCAAAAATGGAACCTTCCCTGCCACGGCGGGAGCCGATTATAGACCACTGGGGCAGGGTGTCAAAGAAAAAAACGTCCGGGACCCCGAAATCGGGAATCTCCGGACCTCTATGGTTCCCGCTTCTACCCGTTTGCCACTCCGGTTATGCTTGAGAAAATGATAAGCGATACCCGAGAATTTCTATCCCCAGATGGCCCGGTAGCCCGACGGCTGAAAAATTTTGAACTTCGCGCCGAGCAGGTGGAAATGGCTGCGGCTGTGGATGACGCCTTTGCGAACAACCACCACCTCGTGGCCGAAGCCGGCACGGGAGTCGGTAAGTCGTTTGCTTATCTGATACCAGCCATTCGGCAGGTGGTGGAACGGAACCGCCGGGTGGTTATTTCCACCCATACCATCAGTTTACAGGAACAGTTGATCGAAAAGGACATCCCCTTTCTGCGAGCCGTCGGGGGGCAGGAATTTTCCGCGGTACTTTGTAAAGGGCGGGGGAATTATCTCTGTCAGCGCCGGCTGGAACAGTCATTATCCAAAATGGAAGTGCTGTTTTCAGATATCCGTCAGCGAGATGATCTTGAAATGATCCAACGCTGGAGTGAAACCACCACGGATGGATCGTTATCTTCCCTGCCGCGCCAGCCCATGTGGCAAACCTGGGATAAGGTGGCTGCGGAACACGGCAACTGCATGGGGCGGCGATGCAAATATTATGACGGCTGCTTTTACCAGGCCAGCCGCCGGAGAATTCAACATGGCCAGATATTAATTTGCAACCATGCACTGTTTTTTGCGGATTTAGCCCTGCGGCGCGTGGGTTCGGGAATTCTGCCTCGCTATGATCTGGTTGTGCTTGATGAAGCCCACACCATCGAAGCTGTGGCTGCCGATCATCTTGGGCTGAAAGTATCCGAATCGCAGGTGGAATATCTGCTGGGAAATCTCTTATCCATCCGGCAGGACCGTGGTTTTCTCATGTCCATTGATGCTAAGCTGGCGACACCGGCCAAAATTTCGGTGGATGCGGCCCGTGCCGCAGCCGGGACTTTTTTTGAAGACCTCGCGCAATGGAAAAAACAGAAAGCACCTTCGAATGGCCGCATCCGGGATCAGGGAATCGTGGATAACGGTCTATCGACTGCCCTTGATTCTCTGGAGAAATCATTGCGCGTGATCCTTCATGAACTGACCCGGCAGGGTCATTTTGATTTCTCGCAGGTGACCGATGATCCGACCGATGGCACACCGGCCACCGGAAAGCAGCAGCAGATTGAACGCGATATTTTTGAGCTTACCAGCCTGGCCAACCGCTGCCATGCCCTGTCCGTTTCCGTTAAAGCGCTGCTGGAGCAGCAGCATCCGGACACGGTTTACTGGATTGAGGAAACCGGCAAGACCTATCGGAAAATTGCCCTGAATTCCAGCCCAGTGGACGTCGCGGCACATTTGAACGCCAATTTGTTTAATTCCGATCAGATTAAATCAGTCGTTCTCACAAGCGCCACATTGGCGGTCGGCCGGGGTGGAAGCCCGTCTGCAAAAAGCAATCATCAAAAGCTGAAATTGTCCGATCCGCCGGTCGATGCGGGATCCAAACGCGACGCCCCGGGTTCGGACTGCCAGCCAGAACGTTGCGATTCTCAATCGCAAAATTCCGGTTCAGCCGGGGCGGTGGATAAGATGCAATCGCCATTTGCTTATTTTCGAAGGCGCATTGGCCTGGATACGGGGCGGGAGATTCAACTAGGCTCACCATTTGATTATCCAAACCAGGCCACGCTTTACCTTGAAACCAACCTGCCGGATCCGGAAGAGCCGAGTTTTCTGTATGCGGCCATGGACCGTGCCATGCACTACATCCGCCAAAGCCAAGGGCGGGCATTTATTCTGTTTACCAGTTATGCCACTTTGGGAAAAGCATCCAAGATCCTTGCACCGCAACTCTCGGCACTGGGGTATCCGATGCTGGTTCATGGCGGTGAACTCACGCGCGGCCAGCTTCTGGCGCAATTCAAGGCTGAGGATCACAGCGTGCTGTTAGGAACCGATTCATTCTGGCAGGGCGTGGATGTTCCCGGCGAGGCATTATCCAATGTCATTATCACGCGCCTGCCCTTCTCGGTTCCGGACAAACCTATTGTGGAAGCCCGTATTGAAGCCATTAAAGCTGTTGGTGGCCAGCCATTCAAAGAATATTCGATTCCGGAAGCGGTAATCAAATTTCGCCAGGGGTTTGGCAGACTGATCCGTACGCGTCAGGATAAAGGTATTGTGGTGGTACTGGACAAGCGAATTGTCACGCGGAATTACGGGCGGTCATTTTTAGAATCACTTCCCCCCTGCCGCGTTGTGCGGGTATAAATCGCGCGACTGTTAAATAAACGCATCCGTTGGAAGCTCGTGCGATCGGCGTACCGAACCAAAGCTTCCACCAGGATCAGGATATATAAGCCTGCCTGCCTGCCGCCGAACAGATAACAATTATCATGAAAGACTGGATCGGGCAGATGGGCGGAATCGGATGCTCGCGCGAATCGTTCGCACTTGTTTTTTTTATGATAAAAAAAACAGCCAAGGCATAAGCCTTGGCTGTTATCAAAAAGTCAAATAAACATGGGTATCATTTCCATTTACATGGAGAGAAGGACGCCGCCAAACTGTGTTACCACAGCCGGCCCGACAGACATTACAGTCCAACGGACGAGAAAGTTCTGACGATCACGGGTGGATTGCTCCACTAATCTCAACAACAACCGATCTTTGGATACAAACTTACGTTTGAGCCAATTTTCCAACATATACCAGATGAGTCAATTGCCGTGAGGAAATTGATTTCAAATGCGACATGTCAACGAAAGCAAGGTAGCAATCTCGATGTCACATGGACATATTGGCGTTTTAGATAAACTAAAATCAGGAAGTCGAATAAGACCGTGTTCTAAGTAAATCCCTTAGAAAGGAGGTGATCCAGCCGCAGGTTCCCCTACGGCTACCTTGTTACGACTTAGTCCCAGTCACCGGTCCTGCCGTAGCACCGAAAGGCGTTTCAGGCATTACCAGCT
>JAJZCT010000070.1 GCA_021828925.1 Planctomycetota bacterium | reverse complement strand
AAATTCGGCTGGCACAAAAGAGTGGCTGTCGCGGCAACAAAAAGCCTCCTGCTGTCTGCTTTCCACTTTCTACTCTCAAGCCTCAACAGCGCAGACTGGTTCGGGATCGTCGCGGTGCTGGCGGCTGAAGAAAAGTAGCTCTGATTACCATGCCAATTATCAAACACCGCCGTGCGTAACGCGTATGGAGGTCTCGGAGCATGAAAGCCCCGTGTCTATCCGCGTAATCAGCGTAATCCGCGGTCTTTTTTACAATCTATTTTGGATTGCATACCGCGTGCCGAAATTTTAGCGTGGATTCCCCTCAAACCACGGCCTCTCCCTGCCGCGCGGCCTCGCTGCGTACCCTAATTTCTGCCCGTGACAGAGCATCAGTAGATTATTTTACATGCGACCACAACGGGAGAGAACCGCGGATTGCGCGGATAACGCGGATACCAGTGGATCGTTGCGGTGTTGGCGGCGGAACGTAGTTCTGATTGCCATGACAATTATCAAACACCGCCGTGCGCAACGCGTATGGAGGTCTCGGAGCATGGAAGCCCGGCGGCTATCCGCGTAATCCGCGTAATCCGCAGTCTTTTTACAGTCTATTTTCAATTGCACACCGCGTGCCGAGATCTCAGGGTACATCCCCCCAGGCCGCCCCTCCCCGTGTCCCATTGGGAGTCGGCTCGATCCTCCGCCGCGCATACGGGACATTTCAGCCCCATCGCAATCCCGGCCATTACCCGGACACGCTCTTCGAATCCCAGACTTCCGGGTTGACTGCATTGGCGGGGCGGCGGCCTGCTGTCATGGCGATAAGATTCTCAGCCGCCATAACCGCCATGCGTGAGCGCGTTGATTCGGTGCCACTGCCAATATGCGGCAACAATACCACATTATTCAATTCCCGCAGACCCGGTGCAATCTGAGGTTCATGTTCAAACACATCCAGCCCGGCGGCGCGCAGTCGCTTTTCCTGCAACGCTCGCACAAGCGACAGTTCATCAATCAACGCCCCGCGTGCAGTGTTGATGAGAATAGCGTTCGGCTTCATAAGCCGCAGTTGCGCAGGGCCGATCAAATGCCGGGTTTCCGTGGTCAATGGCGCATGCAGTGAAATGAAATCAGCCCGGCTCAGCAACTGCGGCAGCGAAGCGTAGACCGCGCCGGTGCGGCGCTCCAGCTCCGGTTTGCGATTCCGCGCGGTATAAAGTATTCGCATATTAAATCCACCGGCCATTTCCGCCACCCGTGATCCTATCCGCCCGGCTCCCACGAGGCCCAGCGTCTGGCGGCAGATATCGGTGCCCAGAAATTGCATCGGCGCCCAGCCGGTCCATTGGCCGGACCGCAAGAATCCGTCCGCCTCCACCACCCGTCGGGCGGTGCAAAGGATCAGGGCGAAAGTTGCCTCAGCGGTGGCGTCGGTAAGCACATCGGGCGTGTTGGAGACACCAATATTTACTTGCGTACATGCTGCTATATCAATATTATTATATCCTACTGCGTAATTGGCAATACCGCGCAGCTTCGGGCACTGGCGGATCAGGGCACCGTCAATAGTATCGGTCAGCATGGTTAACCAGCCGTCACAGTTTTTTCCCAGTTCCAGCAGTTCGGCGCTGGTGAGGTTCCGATCGTGCTCATTAACAAGAACCTCACCCGCCGCTTGCAAACAATCCAAGCCGGCCCGCGGAATTTGGCGTGTTACCAGAAATTGATACGGCATAATTTATTCTCCAGATTATCCATCAGCCCATTATTCGCTTCCGCGATCCGGCGCAAAACATCGCGCATCGCCGGAAGATTTTCCCGCGAGAGGGTTCTCTACCATATTCTATGAACAGCAACCAGCGAAGTCACCGTGTACCGCGCTCCCCCGACTCGCCAGAAATTGTCCCGCCGGAACAAAAGTGAACCATCTCAACTGACAGGTTATGTACCGCAGGCCGCGGCCAACCTCATGAAAACGGAATCCACTTCTCTGGTGCATGTCCCGAAAAAGCCTGTTACCAGATCGTCGGTCCCACCCGGGTTTGGCTGGGCGTTCCTTGGCAAGAGGCGAAAACTTGCAATTGGTCGCGTTCAGGGCACCACAGATGGGGCCGAAAACTTCGCGGAGGTGTAACCGTTCACGGAGATCCGGTTGGTCCACCAAGCCCACTGCCCAGTCGCTTTGGCTGTCGCCACGCCGCCGGCCTTGATCTGCCATCTTTTTATCGTCCTTTTATCCGCGCGATAACCTCACGGGCCAATATAGCCGCCTGTCCGCCTGCCGCCTCCGCTCGCCGCATCCACATAAGGGCCTCGTTTTCGTCCTGCGGCACGCCCTCCCCGTTGTAATGGAGCATGCCGATACCGTACATCGCTAAACCAACGCCTTTCGCCGCCGCCTTGAGCCACAGCGCCTTGCCCTTGGCCTCCAAGTCGGCGACGGCAGAAACGACTGGGACCCAATAATCGCCCTGGCGGATCCCGGCGTCAACCGCGATGCCACGCAGAAACCGAATCGACGATGCCAGGGCAACCCGCGAAGCCCACACCGGCCCGAAAATCGGGCCGGTGCTAAATTCCCACAACACACCGCCAGGCGGCCGCGACACACAACGCTAAACCGCCGGGCGAAAGGTTGAAAAAATATTCCGCACTCGCTTGGCAAACAACGAACAGCCAAATATCGTGCTGACCATTGACTGAAATTTACGATACAAGAAAAACGACTGAACACGCCGAACTGAACTGAACCGACAGAACAAACGCGAAGCCTGAAACCGCGACAGGCCTTAAACGCGGGTGATGTTCAGTAACGGAGGCCCGACAATGGGCAAGCCAATCGCGTCAACAACACCCGTGCAGGAACCACCGCAACTGAACGACATCAACACAGAACCAGAAGTATATAAATATCTAAAAGTTTCCACACTATTCCTGCCGCGCCTGCGACATGACGGAAAAATCCGGTTTACGAAATTCGGCGGAGCAATTCGATACACACGGCAGCGGATCACGGAATACGTCAACGGCAACCAAGGGACACAACAGAAGCACCCATAGTAGCGAGGAAGCCGGGTCATGAAGGTGGCCCACTGACTGGAGAGCCGGATGCGTTAATTGCGCCCGTCCGGTTCGGAGGGAGGGGAGGCCGCAATAAAAGCGGTCTTCCCTACCCTATCTGGTGCAGCATTTGCGCTCTCGCCGAGTCTCATCCATGGCCGGGCGGCTTTACGTTAGGGGCTGGACGTTGATGGGCTTGACCGTAAATTTTGGGTTCTGACCAAAAAATTCCGCCGGGTTGTTATGAAACACTTGTAACAATTCAGGCAGTTGATGTCCGCGGCGCTGGGCTTCCAGCATGGTCCGGTGGGTATTTAATGGATCACTGATTCCCCAGTCGGCGGCGGCATTGACGCATAGCCGCTGGGGGCCGTACATTTCAATCATGTCCACCGCGCGGGCGGGTGTGGCTTTACTGATGGGATAAATGGTCATACCGGCCCAGAAGCCGGCATCTTTCACCAGCTCGATGGTGTGTTCCTCCACGTGATCAATCAGGACGCGGGCTGGGTCAATGGCGGAGCCAAAATCGCGCAGCATATCCAGAATCATGCGCGTGCCTTTGAGTTTGTCTTCCAGGTGCGGGGTGTGAATGAGAATCAGGGCGTGTTTGGCGCCGGTATTATCTTTGCGTGCGCAATCGATGGCGATCTGCACATGCTGCTGAAACACCTTGGCCTCATTGGGCGTATTTTTATTCAGGCCGATTTCTCCGATGCCTAACACGCTGGGACAGGATAAAAACTTTGGAATTTCCGCCAGCACTTCCTGCGCTTTGCCCAAGTCCTCCGCCTCCTTGGGGTTCAGACAAATCCATGAATAATGCTGGATACCAAACTGGGCCGCGCGGCGTGGCTCAAATTCAGTTAGTTGCCGGAAATAGTCGATAAAACCAGCGGGCGAACGATCAAAGCCGGCCCAAAACGCCGGCTCGCTGACCGCGACCACACCGGATAGCGCCAGCATTTCATAATCCGCCGTCGTGCGGGAAACCATGTGTATATGAGGGTCAATAAAAAACATTATCCAAATGCTCCGCATTAAGCCGTTATTTCAATGAGTAAAGTTCCTGAACTGCCTTGGCGCGGCCCGGCTGGGTGCGTTGCAGTATCTGCAGGGAATCGTGGATAAACTTCAGCCGAGCATCAGACTGCACGGCCTGGCTTCCCGCAGCACGATCGATACGATCTAAGGTAGCCGCCAATTCAATAAGCCGGGCGCGGGCCTCAAGAAAATAAGCATCAAGAACCTCCGGGGCAGTTAAATTTCCCGGCGATGTTGGTGACATTTGCATGTTCGAACTCCTATGAGAACCTGTCCGAGCCTTGGGCGGCAATTTCAACATGATTGTAGCGGATATGCCGGATCAGGGGATGGATGACCGCGACACACTTTCGCATATAAGGGGTTTGGCGTTATACTACCGCTTCAGTAGACCAGTTGTTTGGCGAAAGGATTCCGCTATGCGTCCAACATGGACCAGCCGACTCGATCTTCGGAAAATTGTTTTGACTCTTGTAATGCTGCTGACAGTCGGCGGGGCATTGAGCCTCGCGGGCTGCGGCGCGGTGACCAATAACCCGTTTGCAGCGCGACAGCCGCTGGTGGTGACACCCTATCCGGCGGATTTGTCGATTGTCATTGACCGCAATACGGATACGTACTTCAGTCGGCAACATGTGCATCAGGTCATTTCCGCCGGGGACATGATGAGCCGCACCACCTATACAACCTTTGCCGATTACAAGAACCACATTGCCTCACAGGATCAGGTGGACACGCCGCTGACGCATGATCAGCTTCAGGCGATGTGGAATGAAATTACGCGGCACGGGCTGCTGAACAATGCCTTTACATGGCACTATTGGAATAGCCCGGTGGATAATTATCAGCGCAACGCCATGACGTTGCAGATTCGTGCCAACGGCAAGACGCAGGTTTATCATCAATATGATCATTGGGATAACAACAAACTCAGCCTGGTGCTGTTATGCGAATCTGTTGATTTGCCGATCGGGCAGAATGTAACGCCGGAAATGCCGGCCCCGGCCACCATGCCCGCCGGAAAGCCGGTTTCGGGAATGAAAAAGCCTGCGGTCACAACTAAAGCGGGTAAGGCAAAGACGTCCGATAACATGCCCATGACCATGCCCTCTGCAACGTCGGCAGGCACCAGCAAGTGATGCCGAGCATTACCGACGCGGTTCCCGCGTTGCTATAATAGATAGAACGAAGGGACATGCAGGAGTTCTACACATGGGTATGTTGGAAGCGTTTAAGCGGGCGATTGGCGGACATCAGCCGACGATTGTGGACTATCAGGCGTGGGGAGCGATTAAGCAGTCAGAGGCGGATTCCAACAACCCGGATGTGCTTTCACGCGTCGGGCCGGCTATACCGGAAACCAATAATTACAAACTTCAGCAAAGTTACGATTCGCTGTTGGAAACCGTTCAGGAACTGCGCGGGTTGCTGGACGGCCAAGTCCGGCGGCAGGAAGAGCTGTTACAACGTTTAACCGCGATGCCCCATGCCGTAGAAGCGTTGCCGCAAACCAGCCGAATGCAGTCCCAGATGCTGGATGTGGTGACCGATCGCCTGGCGATGCACGCGCAGCAGCAGAAAAAAATTAACGATGCGCTTTCGGGCATTGCGGTGGGGAAAGATTCCACAGAATGTATGCGGCGTCTGCGCGAACAAATTGAAACCGGTAATGAAATTGACCGGCAACTGGTGGAATCGCTCAATCGGTTTTCGATGATGATTGACCGTTTGCAGGCGGCCAACAACCACGCGGTGGATTGTCTGGAACAGGTGCGCAACAGTTATGCCTCATCGGCGATGCAGGTGCAGGAATGGATTGAAAAATCCAAGAGCCGCAATACGTGGATGGTCAATGGCGCTTTTGTTATGGCGCTGGTTTCACTGATTACCATGCTGCTGCTGCTGTCGTATCACAAATAAGAAAAGCGGTTCACGGTTCAGAGAAGCATTGATCAGAGTGGGTTGGAACCTGGAATCCGAAATTTTGCCGCGATTTCCCATCACGCCATAACATGATATTAGCTCAATGCGGCAGCGTTGAGTGACTGCGGAATGCCGTTTGATGCCACGAAGCGCTTCGGTCCGTCGCGATTGACACCCCACGCACCGCGTTGGAATGCAGCTATTTTCCATTACGTGGTGGCTAATTCGGAGAGGCTGTTTTGGACGGTGGAGAGTTCGGATTCCTGACGTTGAAGTTGATCGCGTAAGCCTTGTACGACGGCGGGCGGCGCTTTGCCGACAAACGCTTCATTGCCTAATTTGGCGTTGCTTGAGGCGATGAGTTTATCCAGTTCTGATCGGCGCTTTTCCAGGCGGGCAAGTTCCGCATTGCGGTCAATGACGTCGGAAACAAAAATGCGCGTGGAACCCACCACAGCGGTGGCGGAGTTTTCGGGTTTTTTCGCGTCCAGGCCGACGGCGATGAGTTTGGCATTAGCCAGAGTCTGGATAATTTCCGCCCCGCCGGAGATAACCGCGGCATCGGCGGCTTGCGTCTGAATCGTCGTTTCCAGAGTGCGTTTCATATCCACATTGTATTGATTGCGAATATCCCGAATGGCACGGGTAATTTGTTGAATCGTCTGGATTTTTGCTTCGGCTTCGGGGTAATTCAGGCGAGCGTCAGCGCGCGGAAATGCTGTGAGCATCAGCAATGTGGTTGATCCCGGCAATTTTTCCCAAATGGCTTCGGTAATAAACGGCATCACTGGATGCAGCAACGCCAGACTGCTGCGCAAGACATACAGCAAGATGCGTTGCACGCGCGGGTCTTTCCGCCGGATTCGGGCTTTGGCGATTTCGAGATACCAATCGCAGAGATCATTCCAGAAAAAGCTGTAGAGCGTGGAGCAGACATCAGGAAAGCGGAATTCGTCAATTAAACCCGGACGTTGCGGCGTAATGCCGGTACCGCCCACCTGGGCCACCGTGTCATTGAGGCGGCTTAAAATCCAGCGGTCTTCGAGGTACTTGCCATCGGATATCTGGATAACTTCATCCAGCGTCGGCACGGTGGTTAATTCAATATTGGATAAAATAAAGCGGGAAGCATTCCAGATTTTATTGGCAAAATTGCGGCCCGCATCAAAGCGCGGACTGGTGTTTTTGCCGCTTTCCTTATCCTTCACCACCGGCAGGCGGATGTCCTGCGTTTCCGTGGCCATGGACGCGAGGGTAAACCGCAGGGCATCGGCTCCGTGGCTTTCGACAATATCCACCGGATCTACGCCATTACCGAGCGATTTTTTCATCGGCTTGCCGTTGCCATCCTGAATTACCGCATGGATGTAAACTTGTTTGAAGGGCACATCGCCATGGAGATACAACCCGAACATGACCATGCGCGCTACCCAGAGTGTGAGAATTTCCCGTGCTGTGGATAAGACGCTGGTAGGATAAAAATACGGCAACAGTTGGTCTTCGGGTTTATCACTGGTGCCTTTTTGGGGCCAGCCCAGCGTGGATAACGGCCACAGTGCAGAGGAGAACCAGGTATCCAGAACGTAGGGGTCTTGGTTCTCAGAACCTGGGATACAGAAGAGAGAATTCTGTAACAGGCCCGCCACCGAATGCGCCTCCGGCGCAACGTCTGGGGCAAGAGGCACCTTACCCTCATATTCACGCTGCACAGCTCCGCGCAGCCACTGAAGGGAATCCCTAAGTAAACTCTCCGCACTCGTGTCGGTTGCGGCTAAAGCAATACACGGGGTACTGCCCTGGGCAAAAAATTCCCGAACGGCGATCCCATGGCGTTCCAAATCGGCCGTCGCTCGGGGCGGGAGCGGACTAGGATTCACCCTTTGCATCGTCCACACCGGAATCCGATGGCCCCACCAGAGTTGGCGGCTGATGCACCAGTCGCGTTTTTGTGAGAGCCAGTCGATATAGCCCTGGGCGTAGCGTTCGGGTGTGATTTTAACGCGGCCTGATTTCACGGCGTCAATGGCGGCTTGGGCCAGGCCGTCGGCTTTGGTTCCATCCGCTAAGGTAATACCGCCCGGCACATCCCCCATTTTGACAAACCATTGTTCGCTTAAATAGGGTTCAATGGGGGTTTTGCTGCGATCGCTGTGGCCGACTTCATGGTCATGCGGCTTTTTTTCAGCAATCAGGCCGAGAGACTCTAAATCTTCCAGCACGCGCTTGCGGGTTTCGGAGGAAAATTTCAGCCCTTCATAATTAAATGTCCGATCTTGAAATTCACCTTTACCGGCGGAGTTGGTTTTTCCATCGGGTGTGAGCAGATTGATCTGCGGCAACTGATGCCGCTGGCCGGTGGCATAATCGTTGGGATCATGAGCGGGAGTAACTTTCACCACACCGGTGCCGAACTTCGGATCCACCAGTAAATCATCAGCGATGATGGGAATCTTCCGCCCCACCAGCGGGACAACCACCTGCCGGCCGATGAGATGTTGATAGCGCGGATCTCCCGAATGCACCGCCACGGCGGTATCACCGAGCATGGTTTCCGGGCGGGTCGTGGCCACTACCAGATATTCCGGATCGCCTTCCCGCCGATCAGCAATGGGATAGCGAATGCTGGTCATCTGCCCTTTGACGGTTTCATGATAAATTTCATCATCGGCAACTGCCGTTTGTAAATGGGTGTCCCAGTTGACCAAGCGTAAGCCGCGGAAAATCAGGCCGTCCTTGAATAACTTGAAAAACGCTTCACGCACTGCGTCGGCGCAGGTGTCATCGAGCGTAAAGCGCGTGCGCGGCCAATCACAGGAGGCCCCCACCGCTTTTAATTGATCAAGAATGCGGTTGCCGAATTTTTCTTTCCATTCCCAAATTCGCTTAACGAGTTCATCACGGCCCAAGTCGTGGCGATTTTTCTTTTCCTTTTCAAAAATGGTTTTTTCCACGACCGCCTGCGTGGCAATACCGGCGTGGTCAATGCCGGGCATCCAGAGCGTGTCGTGGCCGGACATGCGGTGATACCGCGCCAGAATATCCTGAATGGTGGCGTTGATGGCGTGGCCCAGATGCAAGGCCCCCGTGACATTGGGCGGCGGAATAACCATGCTGAAGCGCTTATCCACCGGTTTATCTCCGGCAATGGCATGAAAGCCGCCGGTTTGATCCATCCATTTTTTATAAATCCGGTTTTCCACTTCCACCGGTTGGTATTGCGTAGGGAGTTCTTCTGTCACGGGTATCCTTCAGTTAATAATATAAATCGCCGAAAATGCCCACGGCACTGTTCGGCTTACCACATCCGCAACCAACGGCCATGGGATTCCTCCCACGGCTGCGGAAACGCGATGGGCATCCTGCGTTAGAATACCACTTTATTTCTCCTCTGCCACTTCCTCGCGCCAATAGACGCCCGTATGTTCAGGCAGGTATTCATGAATCAATTCAGTGAGGTGCGACCGATTTTTTATCCTGGTACATGACGCCCCGCGTGAAAAGCGGCGTTTAAGTCCATCGCTCGTATACTTGCCTGCTTCACGACTCATAAGCCGCTTCAGCGAGCCTGTCACCTCTGATTCAGATATATCCGATTTCCAGCTTACGACGGCGTGTACGTGCGTAGGCGTGGCCACAATTGCGTGCAAACGCCATTCTCTACGAGAACAGGCCTGACGAGCGGTCGCGACAAAAATCGTTTGCATCTCGGCGGTAAATACTACTTCCGCCGATCTCGCCAAACGGTCGCGATAACGTGCGATTCCTGGATCAGGCGGGATAAGCCCGCGCTGACCATGTTGCCGATAGCCATCAGGGTGGTCCGCGCCCCAAGATCGGTACGCATGAAAAACGAAATGAAATACAGGCACCTGTTCACGCTCCCAAAGTTGCCAGTTTCACCATCCGCTGCATCCGCAGTCTCGTCCGCAACCAACGGCCATGGGATTCCTCCCATGGCTGCGGGAATATTACCATTTTCCCGCCACGTCCGTTGCACACAGCCGCGCGGTGGAAACCCGCGGCCGGATTCGCGAACCGGGGCATCGACGACATTCACGTCTCGTCCGCATCCAACGGCCATGGGATTCCTCCCATGGCTGCGGGGTCCGCATTACATCGCCGTATGGCCCGCCGGTACAACATTGGCGGCTTCCTGGGCATGAATGAGGCGATAT
>JAJZCT010000069.1 GCA_021828925.1 Planctomycetota bacterium | reverse complement strand
GATGGCGGTGCTCCAATGCGGCGGGAGATGAAGCTGATCGGAAAACTCACCGGTGCAACCGGCGGCTATGCGTATCGGGCACAAGTCTCCGCCGCACGACCGGCGGCGGACTATACCGCCCGAATTATTCCGAACATGGCCGGCGTGGCGGTGCCGATGGAATTGGGGCATATTGTCTGGCAGAAGTAGGTGTTCAAGCGGATGAGCCGCACTTTGAAAGTGAAATAAGTCAATGCCGCAGCATACTGAAAAAGTTTCCGGAAAAGGTGCCGCGCGGGCCAGACGCGCGGCGATAAAAGCCGATCATTCACCGCTGATTCTGACCGTGAACGCCGGCTCTTCGAGCATCAAGTTCGCACTGTTTGAAACAGGAACGGCCATGCGGCGGACGATGAGCGGAAAAATTGATCGCATTGGCCTGCGCGGCACACTTTTTACAACCCATGATTCACAGGGCCGGCGACGGATCACCCGCGGCATTGATACGGAAAATCATGGCTCCGCGGCGGAATTTCTGCTGAATTTTCTCGCGGCGCAAAAGGAATTTGCGGATGTGCGGGCTATCGGGCACCGCGTGGTTCATGGCATGACATATTCCAGTCCGGAGCGCATCACTTCCGCGCTGCTGACCGAACTACACCGCATCGCGGCTTATGATCCCGATCATCTGCCGGGTGAAATTCAACTTATCCGGCGCTTCCGCGAAAAGCATCCGAAACTTCCCCAGATCGCCTGCTTCGACACGGCGTTTCACCACACCATGCCGGCGGTTGCGCAAGTGTTACCCATTCCCCGGCGTTATGCGGCTGATGGGTTGCGCCGCTATGGTTTTCATGGATTATCTTACGCGTTTCTGATGGAAGAACTGGTGCGGCTTGGAGACCGGGCCGCTGAAAAAGGCCGCGTGATTCTCGCGCATCTGGGAAATGGCGCCAGTTTGGCGGCCGTGCGCGATGGAAAAAGCATCGACACCAGCATGGGCTTTACGCCCGCCGCCGGATTGATGATGAGTACCCGTTGCGGAGATTTAGACCCGGGAGTCTTCAGTTACCTGTCGCGTACGCGGGGCATGACGGCGGCACAATTTCAGAATATGGTGAATCATGAATCCGGACTGCTGGGCGTTTCGGCCGCAAGTTCCGATGTGCGTGATCTGCTGGCGAAACGAGCGACCGACAAACATTGCGCCCAAGCCGTTGACATGTTCTGCTATCAAGCCCGAAAGTGGATTGGTTCTTTTGCGGCGGCATTAGGCGGTGTGGATACACTGGTTTTTGCCGGCGGTATCGGCGAAAACGCACCGGTGATCCGCCGAAGTATCTGCCGGGACCTGGCATTCCTGGGTATCCGGATAAACTCCGCCGCCAATGCCCGAAACGCCCCACTGATTTCGGTGCCGGGGGCCGCGGTGACTGTACGCGTCATACATACCGACGAAGAGCTGATGATCGCCCGGTCTGTTGCCAGTGCTCTGTCACGCCATAATTTTAGGGTCCGGTGACTTGGAACAAACGATGGATAGAGGGTTGTGGCACGCCGGAAACCCTAACTTTTTGTTGTGACAGAGCACTGGTTTGCTGAAACTAAAATGAAAGGAAAGTAACGTATGGCTGCTCAAACACTCAGTAAGGAAATGCTCACGAAAGTCGATGCGTACTGGCGGGCGGGCAATTATCTCTCGGTAGGACAGATTTATCTTTATGATAATGCGTTGTTAAAGAAACCGTTGAAACTCGAACACATTAAACCGATGTTGCTGGGCCATTGGGGCACCACGCCCGGACAGAACTTCATTTACACGCACTTGAACCGCGTGATCGACAAATACGATCTGGACATGATCTATCTCTCCGGCCCAGGCCACGGCGGCCCGGCGATCGTGGGAAATGTGTATCTGGAAGGAACCTACAGCGAGATCTACCCCAATATCAGTCAGGATGAAGCGGGTATGAAAAAACTCTTCAAGCAGTTTTCATTCCCCGGCGGAATTCCCAGCCACGCCGCGCCCGAAACGCCCGGATCCATCCATGAAGGCGGCGAATTAGGCTATAGCATCAGCCATGCGTTTGGCGCGGTGTTTGATAACCCGGATCTGATCGCCGCGTGTGTGGTTGGTGACGGCGAAGCGGAAACCGGTCCGTTGGCGACAAGCTGGCATTCCAACAAATTTCTTAATGCCCGGACCGATGGCGCGGTGTTGCCGATTCTGCATCTGAATGGGTACAAGATTTCCAATCCCACGGTACTGGCCCGCATTGAACCCGATGAATTGGAAAACTTATTGCGCGGTTATGGATGGGATCCGCGTTTTGTTGAAGGGCATGAGCCGGCACTTATGCACGAAGCGATGGCGACGGTGCTTGACGCGGCAATAGAACGCATCCGTCAAATCCAACATGAGGCCCGCACGCAGGGCAATACGATGCGCCCGCGCTGGCCGATGATTGTTCTGCGGTCTCCCAAAGGCTGGACCGGCCCAGGCGTCATTGACGGCCTGCCGGTTGAAGGCACATTCCGCGCGCATCAGGTGCCCTTGTCTGATCCGGCAAAAAATCCCGAGCATCTCCAGATGCTTGAGGCCTGGATGAAAAGCTACCATCCGGAGGAACTTTTTGATGATCAAGGGCGCCTCAAGCCGGAGCTAGCGGATCTGGCCCCCAAGGGACGGCGGCGTATGGGGGCGAATCCGCATGCCAACGGCGGCAAGCTGCTGCGGGATTTGCGGATGCCTGAATTCCGCGACTATGCGGTGGCTGTAAGCCAACCCGGCATTACCGGCATGGGTGATACACGCGTACTGGGGCCTTTTCTGCGCGATGTGGCGAAGCTTAACGCACAGGGGCGGAATTTCCGCCTGTTTGGCCCGGATGAAACGCTTTCCAATGGCTTGGGGGCCGTTTTTGATCTCACCAACAGGCAATGGGATGCGCGCACCGCGCCCAATGATGAATTTCTCGCGGCATCGGGCGGCGTACTGGATTCCATGCTCAGCGAGCATCAATGTGAAGGGTGGCTGGAGGGATATCTGCTGACCGGACGACATGGTGTGTTTAATTGCTACGAAGCATTTATTCATGTGGTTGCATCCATGTTTAATCAACACGCCAAGTGGCTGGAGGTCACAAATAACCTGCCGTGGAGGGCGGATATTGCTTCGCTGAATTATCTGCTGTCTTCCCATGTGTGGCGGCAGGATCATAACGGCTTTACGCATCAGGATCCGGGCTTTCTGGATGTGGTGGTTAATAAAAGCGCTGATGTCGTGCGGGTTTATCTGCCGCCGGATGCCAACTGTCTGCTTTCCGTCATGGACCACTGTCTGCGAAGCCGACAATACATTAACGTGATCGTGGCCGGAAAGCATCCGTCGCCGCAGTGGCTGCCTATGGAAGCCGCGGCGATTCATTGCGAAGAAGGAATTGGTATCTGGAAATGGGCCGGCAATGACGATGCGGTTGATCCTGACGTGGTCATGGCCTGCGCCGGTGATGTGCCGACATTGGAAATACTGGCGGCGGTTTCCATTCTGCGGCATGAATTGCCGGAACTGAAAATTCGCGTTGTCAATGTGGTGGACTTAATGAAGCTTCAGCCGGATAGTGAACATCCGCATGGTTTAAATGATATGGATTTTGATTCCCTGTTCACAAGAGATAAGCCGGTGATCTTCGCGTTTCACGGCTATCCCTGGCTGATTCATCGCCTGACGTACCGCCGCAACAATCACCGCAACATTCACGTTCGCGGCTATAAGGAAAAAGGCACCATCACCACGCCGTTTGATATGACGGTGCTCAATGACATGGACCGTTTTCATCTGGTGCAGGATGTGGTTGATCGCGTGCCAAAATCCGGCGCCCGCGCGGCTTACCTGAAACAGATGGTGCGTGATAAGCTCATCGAACACAAGCGGTACATCCAACAGCATGGCCAGGACCTGCCTGAAATTCGCAACTGGAAGTGGAGCAGCGCGTAGGAGTCTGTCCGAGTAATCGCCGGGTTGCGACGGCGTGATTGTTAAGCGGCGACGATGGCGTACTTCACGGAGACGGTACTCCGAAATAAACTATAGCGATGGAGTGTGCGGCTATGAATATTGGTGTATTGATTTTCCCCGGTGTTGATCAGTTGGATTTTACCGGACCATTTGAGATTTTATCGCGTGTACCGGGAGCGAAGGTTCACGTTATATGGAAAACACGCAAACCGATAATGGATGTTCATGGGCTGATTCTCACGCCCACGATGACTCTTTCAGCCTGCCCGAAGCTTGATTTGTTGGTAATTCCCGGCGGGCCGGGGCAGGAAGGAATCATGGATGATTTGGAGATCATTAATTTTATTAAACATCGGGCGTTGCAGTCCAAGATTGTCCTTTCGGTCTGCACGGGAGCTTTGCTTTGCGGAGCCGCGGGATTACTTATCGGTAAACCTGCTACCACGCACTGGGCGTCATTGGACATGCTGAAATTGTTTGGCGCCAAGCCGCGCAGAAAGCGCGTGGTCATCAGTGGCGGGCTTATTTCCTGTGCCGGCGTGACATCCGGGATTGATGGTGCGTTGTCGGCCGCTGCGCTACTGGTCGGGGATAAGAAAGCGAAAATGATTCAATTGGCCGTCGAGTATGCGCCGAAGCCGCCGTTCAAGTGCGGTAACATTGATCAAGCGCCCCGCGGCATCAGCGTGCCAGTGCGTAGAGAGTTTGCGAAACTTTCGGCCCAACGATTGAAGACCGCACGACGAATCAGCAGACCGCCAGAATAAATGGAAAGCCCCAGGGAGAACAATACCTGTGCCACAATCCGTCAATTTCTTCGCAGCGTACAAAGATTGTTTATGGCGGGCTTTTCCGTACACACGATGTGACCAACGCTGGAATGGCGAACTACCAAATTCACCACAGAGGTAGTCGAGGCTCCGCTCAATGAACAATGAGCAATGAATAATGAACAAAAAACAGGGATCGCCAAAGGTATTGATCCGTGATCATTGATCAGTGGTCATTGCAATCGCCCCCGCTTTCCTCAGATTCCTCTGTGGTTCAAAAACGTCCTTTGCGGCGCTTATCTGCGTTATCTGCGTAATCAGCGGTTCAATTCATAAGCCAAAGAAATCTGATTTTTGTTTGCGGCTCCGTCGCGCTGTGTGAAACGGAAGCCTGCCACGAAAGTTTCTCCAAAGCCAAGGGTATTGTAGCGTATAAAAACAAACCGCGCCAAAACCGGTGGTTGTGGCGCGGCTGTTTGATTGTGGGATATTAAACCGGAGATTAACGATAAAATTCAATGATCAGGCTGGGGTTAATCTGGAACGGAATTTGCTCCGGCATCGGCAGGGCTACAACTTTGGCCTCAAGCTGCGCGGGGTTAAAATCCAGCCATGCCGGCACCTGATGGCCCGCCATGGATTCCATATTTTCCCGCAGGAGTTTGGCGGTCTTTTCGCGGAAGGTTATGGTCATTCCAGGAACCACCTGATAACTGGCGACATCCACCTTGCTACCGTTAACCAGAACGTGGCCGTGTGCCACAAGTTGCCGGGCGGCCCAGATGGAGCGTGCCACGCCCAAGCGACGCACGACATTATCCAAGCGGGTTTCAAGAACCTGTTGCAGCGTTACCGCGGTATTACCCTTGGCTTTTTTGGCGGTGGCCATGTAACGCCGGAACTGCTTTTCAAGCACGTTATAATGGGCCTTCATGCGCTGCTTTTCACGCAGGCGGATGCCGTATTCCGACAACCGGCGGCTGCGAAACCCATGCATGCCGGGGGCAACGAATTCGCTTTTGTTATGTTTGGGAAGATCGGCAATAGCCACACCAAGCCGGCGTGACAGACGCACCTTAGGACCTAAATAGCGGGACATGGAAACTCCTTTCAGCATACAGGCTCATCACGCCCGCCGGCGCAGCCTGTTGCAATCAAAGCCGGCGTACCGGAATGACAACCATCAATCCGGCCTTCTCGGCGAATGTATAGCCTCATGAAGATACGCGGTCCGGGCATAGAGGTCAAGCTGGGATGGCAACATTTTGTGTGCAAGGGTGCGTGACACTTTACGCGGGCAGGTTACCGCGTTTGAAAACACCGCGGATCACACGGGCAACGCTTAACAATAACCACGGTCCATGGGTGAATCTATCGGCGCTTTATCGGCGTTATCCGCGCAATCCGCGGTTCAATCCCGTTGTGATCGTATGGAAAATAATCGCCGCGTGCTCTGTCACAGCAGGAAATTGGGGTATGCAGCGAGGTCGTATGGCAGTGGGCGGTCTGGCTTGCCGGGGTCCCCGCCCTAAAAACTTGATGTGAAAGAGCACTCAAGCCTAAAGGAACAAATCGCAAAAAAATGCCCCGGAGCGGGAGTGGCTCCGAGGCATCAGGGAGAAGGAGAAGCCATGAAATCGTCAGTTGCTTTGCTGCACAAATACAAAGCGTTCCGAGCCGTCAGCACCACGCACATACATGCGTATACCGGCTGACAGACTCACTTTTTTCAACACCGATTTAAACTCGTCCACCGAAGTAATGGCATGGCCCTGCACACGCAGGATAATGTCACCAGGATTTATACCCGCACCGGCGGCCAGGCCGTTGGGATCCACCTTGCTGACCATCACACCTTCGGGCTTGGCGAGGTGATACTGTTTGGCAATTTCCGAACTTACGCTGGCTACGGTGACGCCCAAAGCCTTGGATTGCACCACGCCGGGCTGCTCACCGGAAGCGCCGGCCATGGCCAGTTGGCTGATACTTGCGGGTTGCGTGCCGACCGCAAACGTCAAATGCATCATCTTCCCGCGCCGGAATATGCCCAGTGTGACATCTTTACCCGGCCGGGTATCGGCAATAGCATCCCGCAATTGGTTCATGGTGCGGACTTTGGCGCCATCAATGGCGGTGATGATGTCGCCGGCCTTCAGGCCGCCCCTGGCCCCGGGAGAATCCGGCCAAACCTGCTCCACCAGCACGCCATGGAGATGATCATATCCGAAGCTTTTCGCGGTTTTCTGAACAACACTGTGCCGCACGTCCGCAATCGTTACGCCCAGATATCCACGAACCACTTTACCGTATTTCAGCAGGGCGTGAACAATATATTTGACTTCGTTGGAGGGAATGGAAAAGCCGATGCCGTTAAACGAACCGGTATTCGTGGCGATGGCGGAATTAATACCGACTACCCGCCCCTTGAGGTTCAATAATGGACCGCCGGAATTACCGGGGTTAATAGCCGCATCGGTCTGGAGATAATCAGAATAGGTTAGGCCGCGGAGCTTGGGGTCATTTTCCGCAATGACATTAACATTCGTGCGTCCCTTGGCGGAAATAATGCCCTGGGTCATGGTTTGGGTAAAGCCAAATGGGGAACCAATCGCGATAACCCACTGCCCCACCCGCACATGATCCGAATTGGCGAACGTGAGAAACGGAAGATTATGGGCGGCAATTTTCACCACCGCCAGATCAGACTTGGGGTCCGTTCCGATCACTTTTCCCTTAAACCGCCGATGATCGGCCAGTGTCACCCTGATTTTTGTGGCATCGCTGACCACGTGGTTATTGGTAACAATGTACCCGTTGGAGGAGATAATCACACCGCTGCCGGTGCCCAAAAGCTTCTCCGGACCGGGGTTGGAAGGAACCAGTGGGAATGCTCCGGGAGGAAGCATTTTACGGAAGCCGGGCGGCAACTGCATGGGGCCGCCGGGATTGACGCCTTGGTCTTGCGGAATTTCTTTTACCACCTGGATATTGACCACAGCATTGTGATCCGCTTTTTCCACGGCTTCAAAGGCGTTGGACAATTGATTGGCAAACGCGGTTACTTTGGGGTTAATTGCCGGCACACCGGAAACGGCATCAGCATGAACGGCATGGGATGAATCAAAAATTCCCATCGCCACAAGGCCAAAGGATGACGCCATCGCCAGCGCCGCGGCCAAGGTGACAAGGTGCGAGGGCTTTCGTGATCCGTACTTCATAAATGCAAGCTCCGTAAATATCCAAACACTTCTCAACATCAGGCTCCATTCACCGGGCCGGCCTGTTGCGGCGTACCTCGGTGATTGCCCGTTCAACCTATACGTTGCCGCTGAAGGACAAACCCCTACAGGGAGGAAAAATTTTTTCCGAGCCGGAAATGATTCGGTGGATAAAGGCGCGCCGGCGCATAAAAAAAGCGGCCACGGGTTGGGCATCCGTGGCCGCGGCTTGGGTTCATAACCTGGTTCCGCGAAACTTCAGTGTGGATCGACAAACACATTATGGAAATCGCTGGGGCTGACTGCCTCAACATGGCCATCGACAAATGCCACATTGATCGTTGTGCCGTGCCGGACCCAACCCATGTTGGGGCCGCCTGGGTCGCCAACGGGCAGCGGAAGTACGTCCGGCGCCAGCGGGATGCGATCACGCAAAGCCGCGGCGTCCGAAACCGCCTGCAAAGTCTCCAGATTAACGCTGGCAGGTAATCCCGCGTCAAAGTTAAAGGCGGTAGTGTAGTAAGTTTCATCGCAATAAAACAACCCGTTGCTTCCCTGCGCGTCCATACCACCTGGATTGGGCCGCACGCCGCAATCACCGAACATCAGCGTGGCGGCGGGATTAGCTACCGCGGAGAGTTTGCACCCTGCGGGTGCCGTACCACCTGCCGAGGAATTCGGCCCCGCCGGAATCTGAAACCCCCAGCCGGGGTTAAAGGCCCCCCAGCCACCATTATAGTTGGCTGACGCGATGTCCGCATTGATCCCGTAGGAAACCGGATAGTAGCCTTGGAAGTAACCGACGTAACCGGGCGGAGTGGGCTGGGTGTTACCGTTCTGACCCGTCGCAACATTGTTGAAGAGCTGATATCCGGGGTACGGGTCGTTTAATGTTGGATCACTTGGGCACAGGAACACTTTTGAACCCGCCCCGTTGACACCAAAGTTCATGAACGACTGATTCTCCTGGCCACCGAGGTAGGGCACCAGCGCGCTGGCCCAGTCTTTCAACACCGCGCTTCCCACCGGCACATATTTTCCGGTAACCGGATCGTAGGTGGTGTAACGGTAGGCAAACAAGGTGTGGTTCGCATCAGGAGTTTCCGTATATTGCATAATCGAACCGTCTGAATCCGGCTGCACCAATCCTTTGTGTTCGTTGGCGAACATGTTTTCCGCCAAGCCCAACTGCCGCGCGTTCGATGCGCAAACAATGGAATCCGCCAGTTGCTTCGCTCTGGCCAGCGCCGGCAGAAGCAGCGCGATCAGCAGCGCGATAATGCTGATAACCACCAGCAACTCCACGAGGGTAAAACCTTTTCTCCGGTTCATAAAGAACCTCCTTCTATAATATCAGGGCGGACACATTGTCCTGTTGTCATTGCGGCGACGCCGCCGCATGAATATCAATGGCAGACCCGCCAGCAGCAGTAATCCCGCCGCCGGCTCCGGCACCGGCGAAGCCGCCAGAAGCGCAGCTAAATTGGTTGTGCCGGTGTATTGCTGTAACAAACTGTCATACGCGGTCATGGTTTGACTGTTCGCGTTTTTCTGCTGCAGCGTTTGGCCGAATAAAATCAGATCCTGCGTATTTATTACGCCCGTGCCCAGATAATCCGCCGCCGGGTTAAATTCTGTATTGTCGCTCGCCAGCAACGCGGAAAACGTATTGACATCCGCGACGTTATACAAGCCGTTGAAATTCAGATCGCCCAATCCCTGGCCATACATGGTGGATGGATCCAGCCCCGCAAAGCGTTGAATGTTATACGTGCCGTCGGGTTTGTAGGTTACCACCGTCGCCACATGATTGCCGCTGGTCAACCCCTGAGCTTCTATGGTCCATTGATGGATATCGGTCTGCGTGGCCTGGTTGGAACCGCTGATCATGGAAAGAATCTGACTGTTAGTAACCGCCGAACCGAGATCAAACAGTACATGGATATTACTTGCCAGGCCATCGACCGATTGCACCACGAGATTACGATTCTGATTCACACCATGCGTTACGGGATTGAAACTCATAACCTGCGAGACGGGTGCGGAAGTATCAACATAGACGGTTTGTGTCCAGTCGGTATAGACCGGCGGCGCGGCGGTACCCGTGCGATGCCGAAACGCGATGACTTCAATGTGGTCATACCCCTGTGGTAATGCGCTGGTGTTAATGGTTTCGGTATACAAGCCGGTGCCGCCGCCGACCAGCGGGCTGGCGTTTTGAAATTCAAGATAGCCATAGCTGGTGGTGTTGGGCGTGGTGCTGGTGGTTATCAGCATTATCGCGCTGCTGATCGCGCTG
>JAJZCT010000068.1 GCA_021828925.1 Planctomycetota bacterium | reverse complement strand
TCATCATGTCCAGCGACTGCCGCGGAATCACCATGCTCGATGGTACCCGAACGGGAGCCATCGGCACATCTTCGCCCCGCATCATCCGATCCAGCGTGGTTGCGGCCTGCCGGCCGATGGATTCCCAGGGAATAACAATGCTCGCTAATTGCGGCGGCACTCCCGCACAAATAAATTCATCATTGTCCACGCCAAGAATCGCCACCGCTTCCGGAACCGATAAATTGGATGACCGGCACAGGGTTGCGATTTCCCTCGCCCATGCATCGTTGACCGCGAAGAGGGCTACCGGATTGGGCAAATTTTCCAACCAGGCGCGGAGGTTCCCATCATGGCCAATAACTCCGGTAGCCACGCGCCGGTTTTCCATCATCGCGTCGACACAATAGACATGGGCACGGTACCCCGCGGCGGCAATCGTGGAACAAAAGCTCTCCAGCCGCTCCTGGCTCCAAGAATGCCGCTTGATACCAAGTATCGCAAAATTATGAAATCCCCGCTTAATAAAATCGCTGGCCGCGGCTATTCCCACCTCATGATTATCAACATCCACTTCAGGGTGGCGCGGCAGCTTATTGGAGAGAACGCCGACCATGGGAATGCCACTGCGGCTTACGGTTTTCGCCCCGTTCCAAACGTTGAAATGTCCGATTACACCGTCCGGCCTCCACTGGAGAAGCGTCTTCGCGGAGGTTCTCGCCGATACGCACCGCAGCAGCCACTCCGGCTTACTTTGGGCGTAGACAATAATACCGCGCAGCATACCCCGATTGAATTCATCCTGGTGACCCATGACCGCTACGACGTTCCGGCGTCGGGTTTCAGCTTGCGTGGTGCGGCTTTCGGTCATAATCAAAATTCCCTGTTATCGATAATCAATTCACTGGTGCCGCATTATATCCGATGTCGCAAATTACGGAAAAAAAAACGCAATTTGGGATTGTAATGGGTGTGAAGACAATCTACACTCCTGATGAGAGGTTTTCGATTTCGATTGAAAGTTCTTGGGTTGGCGCGCCGGTGGTGGGCCGACTTGGCGGTGGAAATTTTCGGCGTATCCGCCGCCGAGGCATATTTGGAAAGGAGGTTATTGCGGACAAAATGTTTGTCCGTGGGTTGGCCAGGGCGGGCCGCCCGGAGTTTTCCACAGGGAGTTCTTAACTGCGGGTTTGCCAACCGTGCGGTTGGCCTGCGGGGGGAGAACGAAGTCATTGTTTTTTGAGGAGGTTGCCTATGAGTAGCGACACAAGTATTGTTTCATCCGCCGCAAGTCGCGGCGAACCGCAGGCCATTCGGCCGGCGGGCAGTTCATGTAGCTCCCACAGGGAGCAGAAGGAGTCCAAGATGTTTATCAATGGTTTATCAAGTTTTCGCGGTTTTTCTCTGGCGGCTGCGGCACTCGCGGCGGCGGGGATGACGACGTTGGTGGCGGGCACCGCCCAAGGTAATATGGTGCTCAACGGTGATTTCTCGGCCAACGCGTCTTTGTACACAAGCTACCCTGGTGATTCGACTTCTCCCAACCCGGCCAACCCCACGGATTGGAATATCTCTTATACCGCCAATGGCGCTACGGGCGGCAATGCGGGCATCAACGGTCCGGATACAGGATTCTACAGCAACCCGGGCACAGGTAACTCGCCAGAGCCATTTGCTCCAACCAGTACCGGCGTAGTACGAGATTTTCTGTTCATGCAAGGAGCCTCTGACATGCCGAGTGTTTCCCAAACGGTGGCCACCACCGCCGGCCAAACATACACACTGAATTATGCGGGGGCGGCCCGCGCCGGCGAGTCCAGTGATGTACTGGATGTGGTAATTTCGGACGCCATCGCCAATACGCCGATCGCCACACAGACGCCCGGTATCACCAACTCGGCGTTTACGGATTTCACGCTGAGCTTCACAGCGCCCTCGGCTTCAACCCAGATTGAATTTTTAAATAATAGCAACGCCAACACCGGCGGCGGAACTGTCGACGTGGCGAATGTTTCACTAACCCCCGTGCCGGAGCCGACTACGCTGGGCTTGGTGGCGCTGGGCGGATTGGGGTTACTGGCGCTAAAACGGCGTCGTGTGGCCTGAAGACTGGTGCGGCGGGCCACGCGAGAGGCCGAAAACTCGCTTTAGCGGCAAGAGCCTGTCCGGTTATGGTCGGGTAAGGAGTCCAGGATGTTTATAAATGGTTTATCAAGTTTTCGCGGTTTTTCTCTGGCGACTGCGGCACTCGCGGCGGCGGGGCTGACGATGTTGGCGGCGAGCACTGCCCACGGTAATATGGTGCTCAACGGCGATTTTTCGGCTAACGCATCTGGGTATACAAGTTTCCCTGGTAACTCGCTTCCCCCCAACCCGGCTGCTCCCACGGATTGGAATATCTCTTATACCGCCAATGGCAAGGCGGGTGGCCAGGCGGGCGTCAACGGACCGGATACAGGATTCTACAGCAACCCGGGGCCTCGTAACTCGCCAGAGCCATTTGCTCCAACCAGTACCGCCGGAGTGAGAGATTTTCTGTTCATGCAAGGAGCCGCCGGCATGCCGAGTGTTTCCCAAACGGTAGCCACCACCGCCGGCCAAACATACACGCTGAGTTATTCGGGGGCGGCTCGCGCCGGCGAGGCCGGCGATGTACTGGAGGTGGTAGTTTCGGACGCGATCGCCAAGAAGCGGATCGCCACACAAACGCCCCGTATTGCTAACTCGACGTTTACGAAGTTCACGCTGAGTTTCAGAGCGTCGTCGGCTTCAACTGAGATTGAATTTTTAAATAATACCAGCGACGCCGGCGGTGGGACTGTCGATGTGGCAAATGTTTCCGTGACGCCCGTGGCCGGAACCGGCCACGCGGCGCTTGGTGGCGCCGGGCGAAATGGGAATACTGTTGCTCAAACGCCGTCGCATAGTCTGAAGTCTGCTCCGGCGGGCCACGCGGGTGGTCGAAAGCTCGCATTGCTCCCCCGGCAACGCCGGTGATTATATGTGAATGTGAACGTGACTTTGGTTCCTACAAGTGTCAAGTGTGTAAATTTTTGGAACGGCGGTTTTTCGCATCCGGAACTGTCGATAATGGATAATAAAGGGATGGCCGATGAGATTAAAGATCTCGGCGCTCCTTTTTCCGACTGGCGACTGGAAACCGAAAACTCGTTGCTGAATACTTACTGCAGGGGATGTTTTATGAAACGCAAAAATGGCTTTACCCTCATTGAGCTACTTGTGGTGATATCCATTATAGCCCTGTTGATCGCGTTGCTCTTGCCTGCATTAGCCAAGGCTAAGCAGATGGCCGTGAGTATTCAATGCTTGGCCAATCTACGATCGCTGGGGCAGATCGACACGGAATACACAAATGTTTACGAGGGCAACCTTCCCCCCGGCTGGAACCAACTTAACGGGAGTAATTATCAGGGTTGGAGGACGCAGTTGTTTTGTCTGTACACGGGGGAATCCCCGCAACAGCTCTATACGCTGGCTTCGCCGGGGACGGGTCATCCCCAAGGCTTAAGCTCCACGATGCAGCAACAATGGTTGGCTCTGGGCTGGTGTCCGGCTTCGACTTTGCCGGCCGTTGATATTGATCCGGGCGTGTGGAACCTGCAGAATTCCAATCCGGGCTACTACACATACTTTCTGCCCTCGGATTATTCAGCCAATCCAAACTTTTTCCTCTACTACAGTGATTATGCCGGAACGTACAGCCTGAGTTTTAAGATGAGCAATGTTCAGAACCCGGGCCAAAAGATTGCCTTTGGCGATGGAAATGAGACCCAGAACACCGGATCGGGAACCTTGGGGAGTTGGCTCTATTTTGACTGGTACCAGGCGGGAAGATACTCTGGGCCAAGCGGCTTCGCTGGGCCGTATGTGAACGATCCCAATTATTTAGTTCCGCCCACTGGGCTGACCCCCGGTGATACAGGCGGCAACGTCGACGTCGGAAGCACCGTCAATGGATTTCGCTATCGTCATAACTCCAATTCACCGAACTCCGGGGATGGAAATGCCGTCTTTCTTGATGGCCATGCCGCTTCAATTTCGATTAACAGAAATGTCAGTGGAGCCGCAGCGGGATCGCCCGGCAGCGAGGGTACCAGCGGTCTGCGTATCCTCAACATCGTGAATCCCGCTTTTCCAGGTCAGGGAACGGATTCACCTTATGAGCCGTGAGACGCGGGAGCCAAATGATTTAACACATACCTTATTCGTTACTTTACAATGGTTTGTGATTCTTGAGAGTATTACATGGGTAGACATCTATCTCGGAATTGTTTGGTTTTGTGTTTAGCGGTCGCCATGCTCGCTTTGGCCTGCGAAAAAAAAGTATCGCGTGGCGCGGCGGGCATTCAACCCGTCGTGTCCAAGCCGAATACCGTCGCGCCACCCGTGTGGCCACGAGGACTTCCCAGGCGTGTGCCGTACACCTTTAGATATGCGGTCCCAACGGGGCGACCGCTTCCCCGGACGATCAGCGTGGTAGGCGATTTCAATGACTGGTCCAATAGGGCCACGCCGATGCGCCCAATCTCGCGTGGCGTGTGGGCCGTGACGGTGAGGCTGGCTCCGGGACTGCATCACTACCGGTTTTCGCTTGACCAGCACGGCAATGCCCAGTTTTCAGCATCATGGATCGTAGACCCGAACGCCGATCCGAATCTCCAATCACTTCCCAACGCTTTTGGACGCATTAGCTCCGGAGTACGGATCCCATGGCCATGGCAAAATATGGCCCCGGTCTCACCCGACCGCGTGCCGGTTAACGCCATGGCGTACAATCCGGCGAGCTGGCGGTACTGCGATGTTATCTCGCCCCACGCCCTACGCCTTGAGCTTATTACGCAAAAAGGCGTCTTGTCGCGCGCGGCGGTTTATGTCCAGAAGGCTCTTGGCCACTGGCGGAAAATTTCAATGGAGCGGCAGGGTTCAACTGTGGGCGCGTCCAAATGGGAAGCCGTGGTGACGGTGGCCGCACCGCGCGTGCATTACTATTTCCTCCTAGCCCATGGAACCCAAAGACGATATTTGGCCCACGGACGATTCTGGAGTCATCGGCGGGAAGCCTTGGCGCACGCTTACACCTGCGACATGCGTTCCCCGGTCGTGACGCCGGATTGGGCCGAGCGCGCTATCTGGTATCAGATATGGGTCGGGCGGTTTCGTGACGGCAGCCCGGCTAATAACCAGCCGAATACCGTGCCCTGGCGTTGGCCATGGTATAAACCGTACCATAACCGCAACGGAAAATTCAACGCGTCCCAACGCAATTTTAACCGTGATTATGGCGGCGACATCCAGGGAGTCCGGCAGGAGCTACCGTATCTGCGCAGACTGGGTATAAATGCGCTCTATTTGAACCCGATTTTTGAAGCGCCCGGGCAAGTGGTAAAGTACTTTCCGGAGGATTACCGACATGTTGACGATGGTTACGCCATAAAGGGTTCGCGGAAACTTTTGCCTGCGGAAACTGTGGGTAATCCGGCGACTTGGCAATGGTCGAAATCGGATTTGCTGTTTCTGCATTTTTTATCTGCGGCGCATCGGCAGGGATTCAAAGTTATTCTCGACGTCCCCTTCCACCATTGTGGAGCGGATTTCGGTCCATTTCAGGATTTACTAAAACATGGACGGAAATCGCGCTATGCGAAGTGGTTTCGGATTACACAATGGGGACCGCCGGTAGAGTACAGAGGCTTGGGGGGCACAGACAACCCTGTTTTCGCCCACTACCCGAAGACGGGACTGGCACCGGGGCTGTGCCGTTACTTTTTTGCCGTGACACGAAGGTGGTTGGCGCCCAATGGGAATCCGGCGGCGGGGGTGGACGGTTGGCGGTTAGATATGGGCCCCGCGATTCCACATCCGTTCTGGATCGCCTGGAGGAAGGTGCTCAACGAGGTTAAACCCAACGCCCTGTCCATTGGTGAGCAATGGACATCGGCACAGGCATGGTTGAACAAAGGCAACCAGTGGGACGGACAGGAAAATTATCCATTTGCCAATGCGGCGATGTATTTCTTTGTGGATCATCGCGGCCCCGGCAAACCGGGAATCGGCCTGCGGCGTTTCGGGCAGGCCCTCCAGGGGCTGCTGAACAGGGATCCCTATCAGGTCGATTTAGTCCAACTGAATCTCCTGGATAGCCAAGATCCCTGCCGATTTGTGTCGCGATTCATGTATCCTGATCGAACCTATTGGCCGCCGTCCAAGAGCCTTGGCAAACAACCGTCGGCGGAAGCGTATCAGCGGCTGCGACAGGTGGTGGCATTGCAGGTGACGTTTCCCGGCGCTCCGATGTTCCTATACGGTGACGAGGTGGGGATGTATTCCGCCGCCGGGTTTCCTTTGAACTGCCAACCGATGGTGTGGAAAGATCTGCTTCCGTACAATGACACGCATGTGAAGATCCATGCGCGGCTGCTTAATTTTTACCGGCGAGCCATCGCTGCCCGGCGACAACTGGCTTCGCTGCAAATCGGAGATTATGGTGAACTTCTGGCCGAGCGTCGACGGGACGTTTTTGCCTTTCACCGCGATTTGGACAATCAGCATGTGTATGTGGTGTTCAACCGCAGCGCTGTGGCGCACCGAGTTCGATTGCCGATTTTCGCGTCCGATCTTGGAGAGCACCTCTTCAATTACCTCAGCCGTCGGCAGATGAAGCTGGTTTTTCCACCCGTGGGCGATACAACCGGCAGACCGATTCTGCGGAGACGAAAAGGAGTCCGCGGGTATCTGGTACGGCGGGGATATTTGACCATCCGGATTCGGCCTTGGGCGACAGAAATACTGTCAAATGTCGTGGACGGAAGATTTTCGGGCGGCTGATTTTTTGATACCTTCCTCGTAAATAATTTCGGCGGCAACCTCCTGTATCGGCCGAAAGGCCGTGAACGGTTACAGTGGATGCAAAATCCCATTGCTTGTATTATGCTTCCGTAAACAGGGTGAAGCGTTGCGAAACTGCGGATGCCTGAACGGCATAAATCTCGTCAGGACGCCACCTCAGCAGTGAGAACGTTTTATCGCCGACAATCTTAGGAGAAACGGATGATACGTACGGTTTTTATGCGGATCGCAACGGCTTTTGGCGCTTTGGCGGCATTAACTTTCGCGGGTACCGGCCTTTCGCGTGCCGGCGATGCGGGTGAATATATTCGCACCGGCCTGACTCCGGCCCAGGTAGAATCACAGGCCGACGCCCTGCTTGCCAAATTAACCCTGAAAGAAAAAATTCATCTTTTGGCCGGCAACGGCAGTATGTGCACGCGCCAGGTTCCCAAACTGGGAATTCCCCGCTTAAATATGAGCGATGCCTCTCAAGGCGTACGCGTATATGGCCCATCGACCGCATATCCGGCATCGGTGTGCCTGGCGGCAACCTGGGACCCGAAACTGGCCGGGCACGTAGGTCGAGCCTTGGGTTCCGATGCGCTGGCGCGGGGCGTTAACATCATCTTGGGGCCGGGCATCAACCTCATGCGGGAGCCGCAAGACGGACGCAATTTTGAATTTGTGGGTGAAGATCCGTATTTGGCGGGGCAACTTATTGCGCCCTGGATTCGTGGCATGCAATCCGTTGGGGTGGCGGCTTGTGCCAAGCATTTTGCGGCTAATGAGCAGGAAACCAATCGTATGTCGATCGACTGCATTGTCAGTCGTCGGGCCTTGGAGGAAATTTACCTGCCCCCCTTTCGTGCGGCAGTGCGGCAGGGACATGTCTGGACCATCATGGCGGCTTATAACCAGCTCAACGGGTATCATTGCACCGCAAGCCGCTATTTGCTGACCGACGTGCTGCGCCACCAATGGGGCTTTAAGGGGCTGCTGATGTCCGACTGGGGTGCCACGCATGATACCGTTGGACCCATGGCCGCCGGTTTGGATTTGGAGATGCCGGACAACCATTATTACAACTATTTGACCATTAAGCCGCTGGTGAAAAATAAGCAGATCACGGTTCATGAAATTAACACCCATGTCCGAAGGCTGCTGCGTATGATGATCGCCATGGGCTTCACGAAAAAACGCGTCGAAGATCAGAGCATTCCGTTAAATAATCCGAAAAGTGCGGCTGTCGCTTTTCAGGTGGCTGCCGAAGGTACGGTGTTATTGAAAAACAAGGGCGGGATTCTTCCCTTGCATCGTGCGCGAATTCATACCATCGCCGTTATCGGCCCGATGGCCACTCCGGCGATCTGGACCGGCGGTGGCAGCGGCTATGCCCCGTCGATTATCAATCCAGTAAGTATGTTGTCCGCTATTCGTCATGCGGCCGCCGGTTCGGCCATCAAAGTCATTCGCATTCCGTTTAACAAAAAGCTTTCACGCTTCTGGGGCTTGGGCGAATACCAAACCCCACAGGGCAAGCCCGGCCTGAAGGCCGAATATTTCGACAACGACCGTCTTGCCGGCACACCGGTGATGACTCGTACCGATAAGCGTATCGCCTTTAACTGGGGGCAGTTTTACCCCGTGGAAACACTCAATCGCCATTTTTCCGTCCGCTGGACCGGAACCATTACCGCCAAAACCAGTGGCACGTATCTCTTTGAAGCTGCCGCTGCCGATCCGTGCCGCGTCTATCTTAATGGAAAACGCATCATCAAAATTGGCCGCTGGCAAAACGCCTTTACCAAGAAGCTCAAGGGCATTTCGCTTGCAGCGGGGAAAACCTACCGTCTGCGGGTGGAATATTATGGCTCTCACTGGAATGCTGAAATGGAGTTTGGCTATCTACCGGAAGGCAATAACTTGCTGACCGCCGCCCAGAAAAAAATCATTAAACACGCCGATGTGGTCATTGCCTGTATGGGTTACGGGCCGAATATGGAACATGAAGGAGCGGATCATACATACCACCTCTGGGCACCGCAGGATCAGTATCTGCGGGAAGCGGCGGGGATTAACCCCCATACCATCGTGGTACTTAACGCCGGAGCCGATGTCGGCATGGCACCGTGGATTCACCGTGTCGCCGGCCTGGTGGACGCGTGGTACCCGGGTGAAAATGGAAACACCGCCGTGGCCGATATTTTATTTGGCAAAATTGATCCAAGTGGTCGTTTGCCGGATAGCTTTGCGAAACATTGGCGGGATGATGCCGCGTATGGTCACTTTCCGGGCCACGATGGACAAGTGCTGTTTAATGAAGGCATTTATGTAGGCTATCGCTGGTTTGACAAGCGGCATATCCAACCCCGCTTCTGCTTTGGCGATGGGCTTTCTTACACCACATTTTCCTTTGGAGCTTTAACCGTGACTTCCAAGGGCGCAGGTAAGAATCGCGTGATAGACGTGGCCGTGCCGGTCACCAATACGGGCAAGATGGCCGGTGCCCAAGTCGTGCAGCTTTACGTGCGCCCCCTGGAAGATCGCGCGAACCGATGTGTTCAGACCCTTCGGGCATTCGCACGCGTAAATCTTAAAGCGGGCCAGACGGCAACCGCCCATCTGCAGTTGCATTGGAAAGATTTTGCCTATTTTGATTCCGGGCGAAATACCTGGCGAGTTCCCTCCGGCAAGTATCAACTTGCCGCTGGCTCCTCAAGCCGGAATACACCCTCTACAGCCACTGTGCATATCAGGGAGTAATCGGGTGCTGTTGACCATTACGATACAGCATTTTGCGGCCCGCTATGCGGCAATGCTTCAATCGTGGTCGAAACTGCTGTGGATATGGGATATCGCCCTGCTTATCGTGGGGCTGGTATTTCTGTGTTCCGCCCGGCGAAGCTATCGGGCATTAATCATGGCCAACTGCGCCGCGTTGGGATGGTATCTGGCAATGTTTCTGGCGCATTGGTCCTGGATCGCCGGAGCAGTTGCCGCATTGGTAGGCACCGTCCTGGGTGTGCTGCTGGTGCCGATGATGCGCGTGGCACTATTTATTCTGGGAGCCATCGCCGGTGGAGCTGCCGGCGTGGCGCTGTGGCATGTATTTAAGCAACCACCTGATTACCGCTGGGTACCGGCCATTCTGGGCGTGATTGTATTGGGCGTCGCGGGCTTGTATATATTTGAAGCCTGTGCGGTGCTCATTTGCACGCTGGAAGGAGCTTTGATGATCGTCATCGGGGCCACCGGATTAATTATGCGTTACGGGACCCCAAATTTACGGGATGCGTTCGTGGCCAATGTGGCCAAACAACCGACGAATCTTGGGGCAATTATCATCGGTATTTGTTGTCTGGGAATTTTGGTACAGTTGGCGTGGGCCGCCCATAAAAAAGAGAAAGAAAAAGCCGCCAACGATTAACTTTGATCAACCCTATACGCCCGGCTAACATCT
>JAJZCT010000067.1 GCA_021828925.1 Planctomycetota bacterium | reverse complement strand
GTCTGCCATTCGTCCAGTTGTCATCGGGACGCGGCCGAGGCGATCAAAGCATGCACCAGGTTCAAGAATCGAGTAGCCCCGATTTTCCGGGCGTTCCAGTGGTTCGCTGAAAACCTGGCCATGCGTGATGCGACTGGTGGAAACGATGCCGCTTCCCTCTTGTTTGGGGAAACGGAGCATGGCGTGATGCCCATAGCTTATACGCCCGCGCATACCGTTGATAATGTGCTTCTGAAAAACCATTGTTTGGCCATTGATGAGAGTGATAAGTTTGTCCACCTTGCCCGGGCGGATTCGGGTGGACAGGCGAAGGTGAAGTGTCTGTCGGCCGCTGTCGTCGGTCATACCGACAAGCCGCCATCGGGCATTCGCGGTCTCACCGTGCAGAGGGTACCGCTCCCCGCGGTAGGACATCTTATTACCTCCGAATGGGAGGCAGAAGAAATCGCCCCTCAGCACACGCAGTACCGCCGGCAGATCAGCCTCACAACGTTCGATTGCCCAAGGCGCGACCGAAAAGGGCTGAATATCACGTCCGCACAGCCGGAAGGTCACCGGGCCGAGATGGCCGCCAAGCTGTGTCACATAGGCATTAACGTCGCGGCTGGAAATGTGCCACGACGGTTGACCGCAACATGCCTCAAGCGACGATTTTCCTTTAACCATGACCGACTCCATTCACCGAAGTTATCTCGGCTTGATCACATCCGACACCAGCAGGTTCCCAGTCCTAAATCCTTTCTGGCATAAGGAGGTTTATTTATGCCTTTTTCAAACGAATCAGCACAACGGTGCATTGGGAGCCGTCCGGACTGATAAATTCATAATCACCGAAACCCGCTGGAATCAGGCAGGCCTGTAAAAAATCAAGCGATGTTTGTCGTGTGGGATCTTTCCTGGACCGAATGATTACCGACTTACCCACCGTGAGCGTCGGGATTTGCAGGAAGCGCCCCTCGGTACTGTGCGATATGGGCTTGGTAAAAACGAATCGCTCAATTTCGAATGGCATTTCCTGCACCGTCGTATAGCGATCCATACGCGTATCGCCATCGCCCCGCACAACTACCGGCCGTGCCCGAAGATGTTCCTGCACATATTTTTCTCGTCGCCACTTGTTATTGCGGAAAGAATGTTCCAAATGCATTTTCATAGGTGGCGCGGTCATGCTTTTGGACCTGTCATCCCACGTACATCGTGCAAAATCGTAAGTAAAAAAAGAATATTCGGTCCCGGCGACGCTGGGACCAGTGTCCATCTCCAGAATCATCTGATAACCGCCATGTCCGTGCTCCGTACCGGGCGGAATCAGGAATAAATCACCCACGTTGGTTGGCCAGCGGCAAATAAACTTTTGCCAGTCGAAAACCTTACTGTTGTTCGATTCGCGACAGAGCCGCTCATACTCCTCCAGATTGGCGTTTTCCTTGAACCCCATCATCGTGCCGGCATCTTTGTAAGCTTCAACGATGTAATAAGTTTCGTAGCGTCCCAGCGGCTCATTGAAATTCCGTTTTACATAGTCCGTGTCCGGATGATTGTGAATGGGCATGCTGGCCCGCTCATAAGGCACACGTTCTAGAAAATAACCGTCGTCCAGCCACACCTGTAACGGCAAGAGATCTGGATAAGTCGTATGAACGTACTGGCCGACCATCTCAATGGGACGCTGCATGATGTTCTGACAGGGTATGTTTAGAACCGCAGCAACGCCGACATCAATCAATATGCTCAACTCTATACCAGCCAATTCATTCCAAGCCATATTTTCCAATCCAGGGATTTCGTCGTAAATATCCTTGAATCGATACGAGCCCCACGGGCCGGGTTGGGTGATCTTGACCTGTTTGATCGGTCCTCGGACCAACTCGTCAATAATGACGCTATAACCGGCCGCAGGAATCAGTTTGAGATTGGTCGGCTCCACCGCATCAATAAAGTAGTCCATCCGCTCAAAAGCTTTCTTTTTTTGTTGCAACAAGAGATAGAAATCGCAGTAATAATATTTTTTCCAAAAGTAATCGTCGACCGGCCGGTTGCTTCCAAATGGAACCAGTTTGTTTTCCCACATCTGCCATAGCAATGGCTGCATCGTAAAATCAGCGTAGAACCGTAGTCCATAAAGTTCCATAAGCTTTGAATTGGCGGCTCCCGGCCCCATGACAATCAGCAAACTATCCCGACCGGACGAATGGTCGTGCAAAAGTGATTTAAACCGGTCAATTTTCTCAGAATCGAGAATATCCTCTAATACGCCGGAAACATTTGCTCGGCCAAAGGATGGATCGTCAGTCAAATATGGCCGACGATAATTCTCGATTTTGTCGGGGGAAAGAAACATATCAACGGTGAAAACGATTTGCAGGGGCACCCCCTGTGCCTTGGCGATCTCGCGCAGTGCCGCGCTCAGTTGCACCCAATCCACACCATACCAGCCATCTATGGCCGCTGTAGCCGGTCGTCCCATCTTTTTATTCTCCTGCAGCAGCGCCAGTATGCGCTGCGGAACGCTTGGCGTTCCGCAAACAATCTCCGCTTGGATCGAGGCTGATATCGAAACGTGATTGACGGCGTTCTTACGATATTCGTAAAGTGGCATGGGTGTTTCCTATTTCATATTGCAAAGCATCATTCTCCCGGTAGCGGCAGGCGGCCGGGACGCCTGAGCGGATTACTGATGGACATTTACCGATACCAGTTCATGCTTTGATTTCCTCAATGTGGACGGACAATCACATTTACCAAATCCAAGGACGCAATCTTAAAATGACGCTGCTGGGGTTGCTGATAGCGGCCAAACAAACTGCATCTTACAACGCTCAACTTCTTGCTTCCAACCCAGCTTAACGCCACCGCCGCTGGCTCACGACTTACATTGAAAAGTCGAACCAGATACCCCGATTTATCGGCCAGCGGATGACAACCGGCAAGAATTACCCGCTGGTCATTCCACCGCAATGGGAAACTGATATTGTGAAAGCTCTTCCGTACCGGCAAGGCGATCAACGGCTGGCCCACGTCGATGCCAAAATGCTCCGCCGCAACCTGTCGGTAAGTCCGGTGTGCCCGCAAACTGTATCGGAAGCTCATGAGGCCCTTTTCCCAAGCTTTGTAATTGGTCTGCCAATAGTTATTGTAGACTTGGGAATACAGTGTTCCGCCTCGCGCGGGACGGGCCAGCCAATGGGTGGTGTTCATGCGCGGAGCGGTAATGCGACCAATTTCCAGCATCGGCACATCCGGTGTCGCCAGAGTGACGCCCATGCCCTTGCCCGATTCATCCACCCATCGGCAGACTGGGAACACATTATTGTTGGAATTTGGAATCAGGTCTTTACGCGGATTCACCACCGCCCACGGTGTGTCCATGCGTATGGTTTCTCCGGGAACATTGATGTTAAAGCCGATGTGGACCGCTTCCTCATGTGGATAAGCCGGAACCATATTCAGAGAGTCGGTAAAATTAATGCGATGTTCATCCGCCACCACTTCAATGCTGCGGGCCAGAGAGTTGCAACCCGGCGCGGAGGACACCAGCCGCACCGACGCCACCAGCGGCCCGCGATTGATAACCGTAAGTTTGGGGATTCCGGAATGTTGCACATTCTTGTTATTGGGGCCCAATACATAGAGATAATCATTGAGGCCGCGACACACTGGATTGCGCGCATTGACCAGATTCCTCGTCAATCCCGCGACCAACCATCGCTTCACCGCACCTGTGGAGGGGTCGATGTCAACTGTCATAGAGCCGGTTTTCAATTGCGTGCCGGATCGATTCACTGAAACGGGATGAAGGGGGGGGCGTGCATTGCCGGGAGAAATGGAGAACGTCGCCGATGACATCGCGGGAATATTTCTGGCCAGAAAGGCCAATGATCCATTGGTCAGCCGCTGGGATGGAACCGGCTGACCTGAGGATTCACTGCGCACCAGATTGCCGGCGGTGCTTTGTTTTGCGGAAAGTATCACCAAGCCGGTACGGGGCCAAGAGCATGTGTTGAACACGGCAATAGTGGATGTGGGATGCTGGTCTGCGATGTTTCGAACGGCCTGGGTCGTAAGCCAACGGGCCTGAAACATGGCACGCGTGGCGTAGCGTCTTTTCCATGCCCATTGTTCCGTAACGAATTTGCTGCGCGGATGCGTCCAGGAATCGGGCGCGCCCCAAGTATGTTCGTCATACATCAACGCATCCCGCCACGCGCTGCTGAAAACCCTCTGGGGGTATTGCAATGCATCAAGCATATCCCAGAGCATCTGCGCCTGGGCGATTTTCTCCGTGGCGTTGCGGTTAATTCGGGTGATGCGAGGCGTGCTGGCCGCCCCATCCTCCCAGTATGGGTTGTAGTCTCCACGATAAGATGGGATCGATTGACCGTATTGCGCGGCAAACTTTTGCTCAGCATGATTCACTGTGCTGATAACCAATCGCGGCCAGACATGCGTTTTATTCCATCGCGTAATCAGCGCCGGGAGATACTTCGGCGGCGGCGCGCTGTCGACTCCTTCCATAACGTACATAATCGAATAGGGAAAATGGGGATGTCCCGCGGCAAACCAGTGGAGCCACGGGCGAATATCCGCCACGGTAAACCACGGCGAACAATAATTCTGATTAGCCTCTTGCCAGACCATGATCCTTTGTTTTCCGGAAGGTGACAACCAATAGAATGCCCGTCCATTGAAATTATTTTCAAACCCTACATGCGTAATTCCGTTCGGCCCCCAGAGAAAATATTTAATGCCGGCATCGGCCAGCACCGGCACAGCCCCCCAAGTCACGCCGGGCACATCGCACAGCATGGCTGAATTAATTTTCAATCCGTAACGCACACGCAATTGGTGGGCATAGTCCAGCCATGAAATCAGTTCCTGGGGCCGACACAGGCCAGTCAACTCATTGCAATATGTGCCGTCAAGCGCCATTGTGTCTGCGCGTACCGCATTGATAAACCCGGCGGTTAGCATGGGCGAGGCATGCTCAAAACCTTTGAGATAGCCGTCGACCTCAATCATGCTTTCAATATTCCACTTAAACCGTGAGGCTGCGTGCAGAGAGGCGGTGCGTTTGATTAATTTAAGCGCTTCATTAATGTAGACATGGTGGTCATGAATCGCCACGGGTTGGTAAAATAGATAGCCGATATCAACATGCGAATGCGGCAGAACATAAATTGTCCGATGCGGTACCGGCCTGCGTACCGCAGCCAGTGTGGATATGGTCTTTCCATCGGCGATCAATTCAATGTCCGGGGTCTCAGCGTGGCGCACCGGAGGGACCGATAAGCGAATCGTGTGCATGCCGGGGTCGCAATGAATCGCGATGGGTTCTGCATCGCCGATCCGCACTTGGAGCAATTCCGGTGCTTTGCTGCGGAACAGTCGCAATCGCAGCGTCTGCATGGCCTGGCCGGAGCCGGATCGCGCCAGGGCCACGTTGTCCCAGCGGGCGCTGAGCAGGGCCGCTCCCGTAGGTTTTTGAAGCGTGGTGTCTTTTGGCGCAAACAACTGGATGGCACCAAAAATCATCCAACTTCCACGAAGCGTGCGAATCGTAACAAGATTATTTCCGCGTCTCAGCCAGTCTGCTGGAAAATTGATCCGCCAGAGATATGGTTTGGCGGCGAAGAGATTGCCGTTTAGCGAAGCGTTACCGCCGCCCGGCGGTAGTTGCTTTTTAACGGCGTGGTCATTAACGGCCACGGACACCAGAGGGGGATTGTGTGCGGCGGTGTCAATCAGATCGATGGCCAAACAGGCCGTACCCTTCCGTGCGGCCACGTGCAGTTGAAATGCGATGCGGCCAACATGGCGTAAGCCTCCGGACCAATCGTGGTACGGGCCATAATAGCCAGCCCATATATCGGCCGGTCCCGGAAGTACGTAAGGCCATGTGGATTGCTTGGAAAGGCCAACAACGTAACAGGGATCGTGATTGCCATAATGTGGATGGATAGTGGATAAATGTGTCGGCGCATTATTCGGCCCGATGGTATAACCCGGACATCGTGCATACTGTTGCCAGAGATTGGGGGCCAGTGCAAAACCGGCGTCGCTGTGGCCGGGTGTTCCAATGTGCCACAACAGGTGACCATTTACAGCCGCATGACATGGCGATATCCCGCGAGCAATGACAACTACCGCAATACAAATCATACTTTTGACAATTGAATATTTCATTTCCGTAAATCCTGAAACCAGAATTAATTTTTACCCGACCGCCTGCCTCGGCATGACGGATCGTGATGCTGCCTGTATCGGTTCAGCGTGAATGGGAGAATGAGTCCGAATGCCTGACAGACTTTGGTGTTCGGGCGGTTGCATTTTACGCGGCATGAGGAAGAGGCTCAGAATATGGGAAGTTGTCGTCGGCGTCCTGCCGCCGACAATTTCCACGACGCTCATTCGTCGCCTATCCAGCCATCTATCCCTGGCGAGGCGGATGCCTCCGTAGCTCGCGTCCGCTTTACTGCCTTGTTTGAATATGCACATAACACCCGTTCCATGCAATCGTGACTGGGCCGATGCATCTGCACGGCATCCGGTGCCACGGTTCCGCCTTGCCTCGCGCCGCCGCTGGCGAGCCCGTGCGGGCCTCGCATCGCGCTGGTCGAAGATTTGTTGCTTGTGGCCAGCTTCGTTACGCTGATATCTGCCGCGACCAACGGCCTCGGACGTTTCCGCTTCCAGGAATTCTTCCACGGTCATTCGCACCGCCAGATTCAAAAGTTCCGACCTGATGTCGCCAGCACTGCCGGCGGTCAGCAATTCCCGAATCTTCTGGCTGGGGCTCACGCTGGGTGGCACCCTCTCGGTCATGGGGTGCTCCTTTGTACGTCCTGCCAACGCCAGGGATGAGCCCCTTCCTTTTTTCCAGCAAATTTAAGGCTTGAACCGGTGCTCAGGGTCGCACACGCAATCTTTGCCGCTAACGCCACTAAACAGGAGCACTTAGCCCCGAAAATCGTCACGGAAGCGGCAACCACCATGCTCAAGAGAGACCACCCGACTGCTTGATGTTCATTCTCTGTTTTCAATAAACAGTATTTTCTGTTTTGGAATAACCGTTGCATACAACCCTTACCACTATGGCACGGGGAGTTTCACCATAGCGAGTCTGTAGAGACTCGCTATGGGCTTCCGTGAGCAAGCCTGCCACCAAGGGACATATCCGTCCCCAAGCCTGCCAACTGTGCGGCGGGGCGAGCTACCACCCAAAATAGATACCAGCACCAAAAAAACGCACCTTGATGTTGGACATCGGCACCCAGTGTACAGAACCATCGTTGTAAAGTTCATGTTCACCGACGGGGAGACTACCCATGGAACCATCCACATGGTTCGAATTCGCTCCAGGCACCCAGTAGTCCACCAAGCCGACTGAGGCGCGGGGACCGGCGAATAAGGCGTTATCTGTCACCAGAAGCGAGCCGGGACCGGATTGCGGATTCAGTGCCGGCTCATGGCTCGGGTCGGCGTTGATGAATGTCCAAGCACCCAAGTTCCCGTTATTCATGGTACCCGAAGGTGTGGATGGCTTACCATATAGCACAGCGCCAGCATCATAAGCAGGCTTGTAATCAATTCCGGCATCGACCCAGTAGGAATAACCCAGTGAGAACCACCATTGGGTGACAAATCCCTGCGCGTTGTAAGTTGTTGTTTGACCTCGCACTGGATGCCCCGACAGTGGAAGCTCATATTGCTGGCTGATGCCAGAGCCTGGTTCCGGACAGTAACATACGCTTAAACCGGTTGCCGTCGGACTAAAGATGCCGGGACGGGGATTGACCATCTGGTTGTTCGCCACTCCGAAAGAGTCATAAAACAACATGCCAAGGCCCGCCACGGGATAGGATTCATTGGGAAAAATCGCGGAGTTGCAAAACGGGTAAGTCCACATATCGGTCATCGGATATTGCCCGCTATTTTCATTGGCGTACTCATGCAGGGCGGTGCCAATCTGATGGAGATTGGAAGCACACTGGATCCTTTCCGCCAATCGCTTAGCCCTGGCCAATGCCGGCAACAGCAGCGCGATCAGTATAACAACGATGGAAATCACCACCAGAAGCTCAACTAAAGTGAATCCATGACGTTTCATGGTTTATTTCCTTTTTTAGGGTAAGAGGATGCAAAGAGGAGGGCCAATATATAGCCTCATACATATTGGCCATCCAATCATTCCTATACCGTCCGGCGGCGCTTCAGCAACAAAACAGCCCCTGCACAAATACCCAGCAAGGCGATGCTGGCCGGTTCGGGAACCGGTGACGAAGTAAGCGAAAAATTGCTGACCTGACCGGTAACGAGGGAGCCGCCACCGGTACTACCGGGACCTTGGAGATTTAATCCGACTGCAGTGATCGCCGGATTGCTCGTGAAACTCTCGACCGCCGATACGGCGGATCCGTTATCAAAGAACTGATAGGTCCAGGCGCTGCTGCCGGTATTCAGTACGACTGAAATATCCTGAGGCGCAGTGGCATTGCTGCCGGAAGGGGGTGAAAAAACCGAAACAAAGGGTGAATCGCCCCCGTCGGGTCCGCTGTATACTGCGCCAGCCGCAAAGCCGCCGCCGCTATATGGAACGGCATTTGGCGCAAAATCTTGCGCCCAAGCCATGGCACCCGGATCCGTACTATTAAAGACAAAACTGGTTCCGCTGGCGGTGGTTGGATTTTGCACGAAGCCAACGGCCAGCCAATTCCACTGGGGATTGGCTGGGTATACCGTATCCGTATAGAGCGTCGCCGACAACGTGTAGACGTTTCCACTGACTGGCGTGAAATTTAGATAAGCCACGGCACCTGCGTTATTACTTTCCGAGGTATAGCCGCTGTCAGCAAATGCAGCGTAGCCTCCGGTGGCGGTCCATGTGGCGCTGGGACCATTGTCCACAGTAGGCGCCGCACCGTTCAACGGGGTCGTCGAGCTGCCAGTAAAGCTGTCCTGATAAATAATGTTGCTGGCCCAGGCGGGCTGCCCCAGCATTGCCACCGTCCCGCTTGCCATCCCAACAATCCCGATGGCCATCGGGAGAACAGAGGCTTTGCCATAGCGGGGAGAACCATGAGAACCACGACACATTGATAAACCCTTGGAAAACATAAAAATCTCCTGCCCTCTATAAGGGCTGCTTGAATAACCCACCTAAAACCGGGCGGGCTGCGGCCTTACATATACACACACAACAGTCGTAGACATTTCCAAAATTGTGGCGACCACACGATCCAATGCCTCCGTAAAAGCAGGCCTTGGCGAAACGCAGGAGCTCCTTGGCTCTGGACCGCATCTTCTCATGGAGATTGAGGTCCAGCGAATACGAAGGCGGCAGCCACAAATGTACTTACATAAGTATAATTCATTAATCTATTTAGCGGGCGCATAAATTTATCCATTCTGCGCACCCACTACGGTCCGGTAAAGTGTACTTCGACATTTGGAAAGGCCATTTTTTCGGGGAAATATGAAATATAACTAGACGAATGGAGTTCAAATCGTGTACACTCATCTCTTATCCCGTTTGCCGCATATTTACTGGCTGAAATCGTTTTTCATTCCAATTTTAACCGGATAGTAGCGCTGCGCACCATGTCTTCATTATGATGTCACGGGGCGGGTTAAAACCAGCCACTATGGGGCGAGTTTGAGAGGGTTCAAAACCAGTCAGTAAATCCGACAGCTATATACCTCAGTTTGAGGTCGGCTGACAAGCCTCTTTTTCAGCTTTTTTTCCACGGGAACAGCTGTCTCGGTTTTGTCGGGGCATTGGCTGGTTTGGCCGTCCTTGGCGGGCCGGTCCTTGGGGCTACAACTGCGTCCGGGGATGCTGATGATCTCGGCGCGGCGCAGGAAGCGGTCGAAGATGGCCGTCGCGGCAGGCAAATCGCCCAGCAGCTTGCCCCAGTCTTCCAGCGGGCGGTTGGATGTCATCACGGTGGAGCGCGTTTCATCCGCCGGAGGATGATCTCGAAGCTCAACCGGGTGGGCTGCGGGGCGGTCAGATACGACTGCGGGCTCGAGGTCCATAAATATGCTCGACCGGCCCCGAACTGAAGGGATCGTGCCGATGGCGGTTGTCTACCTCGCGGGTTCATCAAAAAGCGAGGTTATGAGAGGCAAAATAACCATACTCACCGAAAATAATTTTGCGGTGGCGCGCTACTCAACGGCATTCATGCCAATTCGGGCCTTGGCTCCAATCTGATTGCTGATCCGGGCGGAACCATGAAAACGGTTGGCCGCAATGACTGCCGTCGCCGCGCCGCGTTCAATCGTTACCTGACGGCTGCCCGCATCCATAAATTCGCACGCGTTGATAATCCAACCGCCCCCGCGCAGC
>JAJZCT010000066.1 GCA_021828925.1 Planctomycetota bacterium | reverse complement strand
TCAAGCCCGGTCGCGGTGATCAGCGGAAACCAAACTGGCTTGGATGGCCCAATCGGCATCGCCGTCCGAAAAGGCTGCCTGTACGTTGCAAACAATGGCAATTCCAGCGTCACCGAGTATAAGATTGTCAACATCGGCATCGGCAGAAATGACCTTGCTCCGTTCAAAACAATAAAAAGTACGGATATCCAAGGTAGCACGGGAGACCTGACATGCCCACACGGATTGGCTTGCGACGGCAACGGGACTGTTTATGTATCAAGCCTGCTCGATAAATCTGTGAAAGCCTACGAGCCGGATGGGGATCTGCTCTACTCGTGTATTCCTGCGTTGAAGACCGTCAACCTGCCTCCCACGGCGTCCAGTGCGGGGGCCGAGCTTCCGGTTTTTGCAATCCTCGATTTGTTGGCTGCAGCGACCGATACGCGATCCGTATCAATCGGCACGCCCTATGGAATCGCGGTAACGTCGGGCGGAGTCGTTTATGTCGGCGACGAGTTGCTGAATTGCATTTCCAAGATTTCGCTCGGCGCGAATGGAAAAGCGCAATTGGACGGCGGCATTTACGGTTCTCTAGCCGAGATCAACTCGCCCCAGATGATGGCGTTGGATAGGCGTGGCTACCTGTACGTGGTGGTAAATGGTGGAGTGAATATTTACGACACCACCAAACTGACTGGCAGCCGGACGAGGGGCGGTATAGTCCCCACCGATCTTCAGCCGGTGGAAACTGTCGCCAACCCCGACGGTTATGCAATCTGCGTCGTGCCACGCGCGGTTAAAGCGATTATTGAAGCCGCTTCGGCGAGTGGTTAGGGTGTTTGCGAAGGGGTACCGTGTTGAGCCAACAAGTCAGAAAAGTGTTCATGCAAGCTAAGGAGAACGTATGTCGGGACAATCGAACGGCGACAATCTGTGGCATTACTCGGCCAGCGGGGAATCTTATGGGCCTGTGGGAACGATCGAGCTTCGCCGTATTTTAAAAGATCGCTCATTTCCAGCTGACACGCCGGTGTGGAAAGAGGGAATGGCGGGCTGGGCGGCTGCCGGTGAAGTTGTGCAATTCCGCGACTTATTTGTCGCGACGGAGGGGAACCCTGATCCGGCTCCGAAGCCACTACCTCCGGTGGCCAGCGAGCCGCCCTCCCCTCTGCCTCCGCGAGCAGTTGCGCCTGTCCCACCTCCACCGGCGGCGGTGAATCCTGCCCAATACATTGCACCGCAAAACGGAGTGCCTTTTTTTTCACCTCCGGCATCCTATTTTCTCGTCGGATCGCTGGCGATGCTTCTTATTGTTTGTGTGATCCTCGTGATCGCGGTCGGACTATCGAACCAACAGATCCGACGCACCAAGGTGAGTGAACTTGCCCAACAGATCGTGGGAAATCCAGCTTTGCAGCAACAGTTGAGGGCCGACGAAATGCTTCTACGTCGGCAGCGGCAATCAATTCGGGCGAATTATCAGAGCCGCGCAGAAGTTCTCCAGAAGCAAATCACCGCATCCAACGAACGTCTCACACTGGTGAATGCGAAGATTGCCCGGCTACAACGAGTTTATGCCGCTGACCGTGCGCAGCTTAAATCCGCACAGCAGAACGATGATATTAAGATTAGCCAACTCGTTAGCAGATTAAAGGCGACTAATGTGGCAATAGGGAAGTTGGTGGGCAGCCTGGCACGGTCCGTGGTGATCGAACGGAAGGCTGCTTCGAAACTGGCGGTTATCTTTCAGGAAAGCGCCGCAATTCATGCTAGTGCGGCGCCTTTGGTCAAAAAGCTGCTTGCCTCCAACCGGGAATTCCGACATACCGGAGCCGAAGGCCTGGCGTTGGCACTGCAAGCAAACACCATGCTGATTACCCATCTATCAAATGAGCTCAGGACATTTGACGTGTCGCACAAACGTGGCCTTAAAGAAATATTGACTGCATCACGGGTCGCCAACGCCTCCAATGCAATTCTCCATGAAAAGATTGCACAGGCAACGGGAATATTTGCCAAGGTGCTGGGAACTATCGCGATAAACACCACGGGAGGCGGGCAAATCAGGCCAGCATCGGTGGTGGTAACTCTCGAGCAGGCCACCGTGCCGAGGTCTCAAGTTAGTGCATCGCTAAAGTCCCTTTTACGCTACCTCCGCAACCGAAAAGCCGCGTTTGCGGCCATAGCGACAAATGGGGGAACCGTTAACAGCGTTCGGAGCGGGCAAATGATTTTTCAGGCTTATCCGCCCGGAACCACACCACCTGTTCCCATGGTCTTTGGTCCGCCTCCCTTAGCGGAAAGCATGCAATGGGTTCGGGATCAGGCGGACGCTCTCCGGCAACGGATTAGGGGTGTTAAGGCGTACCTCCAGAACCTGCCAGACCGAATGGATACCAGAGATTTTTTCCTCTTTCTCTGGGATCACAGCAACCCGGCCTTCTACCCCCGCGCTCGGAGCACTCGGAACCCACTGCATTTCGCCCATCCGCGTTTTGCCGTTTATAAGGATATGGTCTTACCCCCAGGCTTCTCCGCAGCGGTTAAACCGGGCATCGTCAAATCGACCTTGACCGGTAGCAAGGGAGAATTTGCTTTCAGACATGTGTCGGAGGGGAAATATTATTTGAGCGCAGTGGTAACGAATGCCAGTGGCGCACCCTCCAGTTGGTTGATAATGTGGCTACGGCCGGTGGTGATTAGATCGCGACTGACGGTCAAAATGAACTTGACGCAATCCAATGCGATTGAGGTTGCAATCACAAAGTAGTCGCCCGCGAATTGAAACGGTTTGTCTGTGATCGGGCGATTGCTATCAGCAGGAGTTAAGCTATGGAACCTGGGAAAAAAAAGAAAATTCGATGGCTGCGCGGAGGTTTCCGGGTGACGGCACCGATTGCCCTGTTGCTGGCGCTGCTATCGGCCAGTTCTGCGATCCGGGCACACGCGGTCAGCTATCGCGGTGTGATCAAAAATGCCGGACCGACGGCAGCGGTAAGGTACTCCACTGATGGATATGACCTCTTCAGCACGGCACCGCCAGAACGCATTACCCGAACTTGGTACGGGTACGATGGTGCATTCAGAGCAGGAGAGCAGTTGCAGAAATTGCCGCCCTATATTTCAAAAATTGCCGCTCCGCCAGGGATTGATACGGCCTCGGCGGCTGGTTTCCAAGGCTATTCGCTTATTGATAATCCGAGCCAGCCCGGCAAAAAAATCCGGGCCGGCTTCGAGGTAACACACGCCCCAAACGGCCGCGCTATCGTTCCACTTGTACTGATCAATCTCTCTTCTTACGCCACGATACCAAAAAATTGGTATATCGGTTTTATAACCAATATTCACCGTGGTCGCGTGGATGACTATCCGAGTGTGATCCAAGTAACGTGCGGCGAATCGAAGGTAACAGTAAAGACTGGCCGCGACGGCGGCCACCCGAATGGCGGGATTGACGTTTATTTCTTCCGGATGACGAATCTTCAACCAGGCGACCGGATAACCATTGGGGCCGCTTCTGGAACGCGAAATTTCACGGGCGGAGCATTCAATCCGAGCATTTCGGGCCTGTTATTTACGGAAAGAGTTCCAAGGGCATCTGCCATTACCGAAATTGTCAGCCGGGTGGTGAGAGTTTCTAATGCCACAGCCTCGGTGGCGGGCACCTCGGCGATGCCGCCTGCGCCGAAGGCGCAGACCAACCTGCGGACCAACACCGCACGGAAAACCTCTTCACCGCTCGCCCGAATGTTCCGTCAGATACAGCGAGCCGAGCAGCAGCAGATCGAGCCGACTGGACAGGCGGTAACGCAAGAGAGCCCGGTACATGGCGGTCAGCCACCGTGGCTTCGGCTTTTTTCCACGTTATCGACGTTTTACTTGGCGTTCTATTGGATAACCTTGATTGGCGTCGCTGCTATTAATATCCTCGTCTGTTGGATTTTACAGCGCTGTCTGGCCAGCATCCCAAAAGAGCTTCGCCAACAGGAGCCGGCACTGGCATGGCTTCTGTTGATCCCTATATTCAATGTAATCTGGATGTTTTTTATCTTCCTGCCACTGGCTCGCGGCTATCAAGCCTACTTCCAGAGCCGCGGCCGGACGGACAAAGGTGATTGTGGGTATCATTTTAATAGGAGAATGTGCATCTATACCTTGCTCGCCCCCATTATTCCGATCATCGGCTGGTTCATTTTCTCAATTGTAAGCTTTGTGATGTTCATCGTGGCAATGATTAAAGCGTGGCATTTCAAGGGACTCATTGAGGCGGATCGGGCGGGTGCCGGAGAACCGCCCGTGGTTCCCGTATCGAATTTTGCGATGGCTACCGCCAGCGTGGCCGCTCCGCAGCAATCGCCGCCGCCACCACCCCCGCCGGTTCGTCCGCCGTTCCATAACGTGAGCGGGGCGAGCAAACCACCACCGCAGCCGCTTTCACGGACGGAACCACCGCCCGCACCGCATCACTCCGGTGGCGGACCGCCACCACCGCGACTTGCGGGAATGCCGCCTCCTCTGCGGCAGGCCGTAGCTCCAATGGCGTTTGCGACACCTCCAGCGGCTATTCGTGAAAGTACCGTCCGTCCAACCACAACCCCAGCGGCTGTGATACCCCCGCCGCTGGTAAATCGCGGTACCGCAGCGGCCCAAACCTCGGAATTTCTGGCTGGTTCCGGGACGGGCGGTTTTTATCCAGCACCTCCTCAGTCGCCAGGCGGGCTGCGGTGGGGTTCTCCGGGAGCAACTGCTGGGCAACCGTTGCACGTACCTGCGGCAGCAGCAACCAATGCCGGCGCTGGCGGACAGGTTGTACGGGCATCGGTACCGGCTAGCGGAGCTACACATGGAATCGTGTCCAGGAAAAGGGTAACAACAATGGCGGTCATTGCCGCGATCATTGCGCTAAGCGCGGTTCTTCCCTGGGCGGTGGTGTCAGAATCTGTTATTGGGATTAACACGACGACAGCGGTGATGGGCTTCTATTTTTGGCAGGCCGGTGTATGCACGGCTCTTGGCATGCTGATCCTGGCTTGTACCATCGTGCTGCTTGCCAACGGCAGCACTGCAGCAGCGGTAGTCAGAGCCTTGAAGTGGGCGGTCTTATCCGGCTTTATCGCGGCAACCCTGGTGGCGATCTTGGGGATTTTTTTACCAGCCAGCACCAGATATAAATTCCCGCCCCAGTACACCACCGCGATGCGAACCGACCGCCGGTATGAAAACATGTTTCCGTCGGCGGTGCAATCACGGATCAATGCAACCATCGATGCCTATACCCCAAAGCTGTCCGTTATACCAATCGCGCCGGTTGGGGTGGTTGTGCTCGCGGCAGCAGGTATTGTTTTGGCTGCGGTTGAATGTCGAAGTGCAGGATGACCGATTCTTCGGGTCGTTGCGAGACCAAGTTCATGGAATCTGGTTATATGTTTTTAAGGAGCATCCCGTGGTTGATCAACCAATAATAGAACAAGATGCGTGGTATTATTCGATTGATGGTGTCCAGCAGGGGCCAGTGCAAGGCGAACAGTTGCGGCAGGCCCTCCAAATGCGAAGGTTACCTAGCGACACGCCGGTGTGGAAAACCGGAATGGCCGACTGGGTCGCCGCTTCACAAGTTGCGGAATTGAGACTTGCCGCCGCGCCACCAGCACCACTGCCTGCCGCCGTTATGGCCCCAGCAGCGAGGGCTGGATTCCAGATGCTCTCCGCACAACAGAAGAATAGGCGAATATTTTTTATTGTCGCATCGAGTGTGGCGGTCATTTCTATTTGCCTCCCGTGGGCTTATGTCATCGTGCCACAAGGCGGTTTTAATAGCGCAGGTGGTATCGTCATCGGTGCCCACTTTTGGCAGGCGGTTGTGGCGATGATACTGGGGTTGCTCGCGCTGGCCGCAGCTATCGTGGATCTCGCGATGGTCCATGGCGCGGTCGTATGGCAGATTACCAAGTGGTGCCACTTGGGATTTTATATCGCCCTAACCTTGACCGCCCTTTTGGGCGTCGTGCTGCCAATCGCCGAATCGAGCAATGATCTTGGCCTGTCCGTGTACGTGATTCCGTTAGCGTCAATCTTATTACTGGGCGTTTCTGTGACGGCCTTGGTATTGGCAATTTTTGAGTGCCGGACTTTCGACTGACAGCGGCGCGGCGAGCGCATGTCGGCGTAGATTCTGTAACGGTAGCATTGGAACAGGGAACTTCAAAATGGATGAGCATGAAAATCCGCAGGCGGTATGGTACTATAGCTTTGATGGGCGCAATATCGGCCCTTTGTCTACCGACCAATTACGAAGTTTGCTGCAAAATGGGGAGATCGCCGCGGAAACTTCGGTCTGGAAGGATGGAATGGCTGATCGGACGGGCGCTGATAAGGTCCCTGAGCTGCGCGGCGATCCGCCCCAAGCCTCGCCACCATCGTTGGCCGGGGTAATGGATGCACCTCGTGCGTTAAGAGCCGACACGGCAATTGCACGTAAGCCGCCCGCCACGGCCCCTTCGCACCTTGGAGGGGGTGCTGGCGTGAAGCGGAGCAACGGGTTTTTCGGGCCGCCAGCTTCCTATTTCGTTTATGGTGGTCTTTGCGGGCTGGTGATTATATGCGCGGTGTTAACCATCATTTTCGGCCTGCAATATGCCAAAATAAAAGCAGCCAAGGTACGCGATTTGGCACAGCAGGTGCTCGGAGATGCTGGATTGAAGAGGCAGCTGACGCAAGAAATTGACCAGTTGCGCCGGCAGGACGGACGGTTGAGGAATGCATACAGCATTCGTTCTGCGCAATGGCAAACGCGACTGGCGGCACTGGACGGAAAAATCTCATCCGCACAGGATCATTTTCGGCATCAGCAAGCGCTACTTCGTGATAAACTCAATGAATTGGCATCGGAGCAGCGGCGATTGGTTGCCAGCGGATCGCGGCAATTGGCCGCATCCCGGGCGGTTTTAGCCAAACTGCGGAAGTATGGGCCGGCCGTATTGGCTAAACAAGTATTGCAATCCATTGATGCTGAACATGTCGCCGCAGGCACATTGGCGAAAATTCTTAATGAGGACGCGCAAATTCAAACCGCTGATGCGCCGGCGATTAGAAACATTTTAGTCAATAATTTTTCACTTAAACACACTGGCGCTTCCGCGTTGGCAACGGCATTAGAAAGGGACACGATCTCTTTAGCCCGAGAGGCCGACAAGGCATCCGCGATGAACGCGTCCCGCCCCGATACTGAAGCGTTGATTGAATCGCATCGTGTGATTTTCGCTGTCGACGCGGCGCTTCGCGCGGCGATTTTGCAAAGCACAGAGATCGTCGCCAATGTCGGTGGATCGGTGGTAATGACCGGTGGCGATGGGGTGCCGACGCCTCTCGCGGGAGTTCGCGTAATACTGGTTCCCAAGCGGATCAGCAAAGCACGGATGCTCCGAATTCTCAATGCTCAAAAACAATACCTGAACCATTGGCTGACCCAGGCGCGTTCGGCTATCAACACACTAAATGGGAATCTCAATAATACATTGCCGGTGACGGCAGGCCGGACAGGTACGGTACTGGGATACGTCAACGGATACGTCGGAAATACGCTTTGCACCAAAGTCGATTCCCGCCTGCAACGACTGAAGAAAATTCTGGCCGGTCCCCCTGATGGGAGCGACGCCCGCCGCATGTTCTTGTCGCTTTGGGATTATGGAGACCCCATCTTTTACAAGAGTGGAAACTCATTTCCACTGGTTTTCCGTTACTCCCAACCCAACGCATCGCTCTTTCTTCCCTGGGGGGTTCCCGCGTGGATACAGCACTATGCGACAAACCCGTCGGGGTTGACTCACAGCGACGGATCATTTCGAATTAGATCGGTTCCCGCCGGTGCGTACTATGCATTTGCATATCACTCCGCCCAGCCTTTCGCGGCGTGGATGGTTCCGGTTACGGTTTCGTCCCGTCAGACGGTGCATATCCATCTGGACAGCGGAAATCCGATTGAGGTGGCCAAATAGGGTTTTGGTTGGACGGCGGTGAGCGAACCTATCCTGCAGCCATGGAGCGACGGGCACGTGGAAGGAAAGGTCAAACGGATGAAGTTGATCAACCGACCGATGTATGGCCGGGTCAACTTCGATCTGTTGCCGCAGCGTGTACCGCACACCGGCTGATGGCCGCCTCCGCGTGAAGATCATACCGGCACTTCCGTGTGGCGGTGGCGTTTCCGCACTACGGCCAGAAGTCGGCGCTCGCCGTCGTAATGGCCGGATGCCTGCCGATAAATTACAGCCGCAATCGTGATACGTTTGATGCTGCGCACGCCTTCACGCAAAGTGCGTGGGAACCGGTTTTGAGAGACCGTAGACGGTATGCCGCCAACCCCCAAGATCATGCCGGTTGAACTCTCCGCCCGCGCCACATCGGACCTCTTTCAGAACCACCCCTTCGCGTGTAAACAACCCCAGGTGGAATGTCGTAACACGGCCCACTGGATGGCCCAGAGAACCGCTCGCAAGCTCCCAGAGCTTGATGAACAGCAGCCGCTACGCATCGTCGACTTCGATAAATTTAATGATGACAATCGCGATGGAGGCGTGTGGATGCTTGCCCATGAAATACGACTTAAAATTGGAAGACAAGGTAAAAGAATCAGAACCCAGAATTTCGTAAGTGTACGTTGTGCAACCACTTACATGGAACCTGATGAGTTTAGCCGGGTTCCACTGGGTTCTGCCAAAAAGCCCGGCAGCCAATGGCATCCCGAAAAAATGAGGGGATGCCACGTAAGTGAAGGCAATACAAGCATATACAAAAATCAGGATGCCATGTCCTTTAATCTTGCCTTCCACTTTCCAATTGCTGAAATCAACGCTTTGGGATGGTTTTGATATCTTGCCAATTAACCGAGCAAGCGAACATGGCAGCGCGAAGGTTGACGGCGGCTTCGGCACGCGGTGTCGGGGAAATTGGGAGTTGATGGACACCTCCAGCCAAGGTGTAAACCGTTCAGTGCCGAGCTTTCAAATGTTGCGGGGAGGGTGAATCTGCGCTGCACCGGATGCGCCCTTCGGAAGGTCATTTGTCATTTTGGCAGGCGTTCGGCGCGCATCGATGCGACGCAAAAACACAGCGCGTTGGCGGAGCGGTGAGCCTTCGGGGCAAGCCGTTGGCCAGGCTGCACTCCGGTAAATTTACCAGCCGGTGATGGGGGTAACAGCGGAGTCGGTTGGCTTGGCGGCGGGCCGTCCGCGGGCTCGACTCGACACAGAAGATGATGGTCTGGGGAACCGGGCGGGGAAGGTTATTGGGGTTTCGCGGAGCGCCCTGTGGGCGAGTGTTCCGGGAAACCTTGGCGGTTGTTCAGACGGCTTGATCGGGAAAGAATAGGGCCTGCCTGACAGACTGTTGGCGCGGATAGTCAGCATCGCCGGGAGCCGTTGGGTCGCGCAACAAGCAGCGCGAAAAGCCTGCGCGAAAGAGAGAGCAAGTATCCTTCTTGGTGACGTGGCCATCTGCCGACACGGGGCGGCGGGCAACGGTGCGGAACGCCAACTGGTCGATGTCACGGGGCGAGCTAAAACCATCCCCCTCGTCGATCCGGTTGTGCCAACAACATAGCCCACCTTGGCCTCCCACGTCACGAAGCGGGAAGCCAAGGCGGGCGGTCTGAAGTGTGTTTCGGCCAGTGCTTTGCACTCCCCCTGGAGCCGGAGCAATCCGGCGTGACGGAGCGAAGTGGAACATAGCGAGGGCGCGACGGTTGCCCGGCGCAGGCCGAGGGCAAAGCACGGTAATTACACGATTGATGCCGCCGGTGGAACGCCGCCGCGGCGCGGCGTCTTGGTAATGATGGGGGCCGATGCCGATGCGGGAATTACTGGTCCTGGGATGATAATCCAAAGTGCTGGCGGTGACGCATCGCGATGGCTCCGCGAGCCTTGGCGTCACCTTCCAGCCAGTGCAGAATCAGCGCCTCCAGCACCAGCTTGGGATTAGCCAGATGCCGGGCGCAATCCTCCTCAAAGGATTCAAAGAGTTCCGTATTGAAGCGATAGGTTCTCTGAACGGTCAAAGGTTTGCCGATACTCTTGACGATCTTTATTGGCTTGTTTCGTTTGGCCATAACGATCAAAGTCTACAGGGTCATCTGGTGGCGGGCAAGCGGCATATGATAGTATATAAAGCGGCAATCCGACTAAAAGCGATTTGTCTTTAATAATACCATTGACTTTATCAGTGATATGCACATACTATGTTCGCATAATGTTAGGTTGTGAAGTTTGGAGATTCAAATGATTAAGACAGTCAGTGAAGTAAAGCCCCAGTCCCAGTTGTTGACGATTCCCGTCGTTGCAGAACGATTGGGCATCAGCACACGTAAGACGTGGCAACTGATATCCCAGGGGCAACTGCCAGCGGTGCATATCGGTTTGCGTAGCACACGCATTGCCGAAGTGGACTTGGAGGC
>JAJZCT010000065.1 GCA_021828925.1 Planctomycetota bacterium | reverse complement strand
GTGGCGGCAAAAAGAGGTTTGCCGCACAAAAGCACCATGGACAAGGTTGCCAGCACAATGCCCATAACCCCGGTTTTTTTGAGTAATGAATAACGCATGACAGAAACTCCTCACGCACAGTGGCCGCATAACTGAACTTTGTAACAGGCTATTGCTGACTGATCCCGGTTGGGTCGGGAAAAGCACCCGCATTTTATTCGCCGAGCCGAAAACTATGAATACGTTAATTGAAATTTCCGGCAATTGTCAAGACCCCATGTTGGACTCCAGTTGTACGTATAGGTTTCGAACACATGAATAATTGTATATCCAACATTATCTGACTGTTAATTGATCACCTACAAGCATAAGGGATCGCCTCCTTAAACCTGCACTACGGCCAGAGGGAAGAGAGTTGCAAGTCGCCCCGGCGGCGGCGGCGGCGAGTACTTCTCATAACGTCCCCTTGGTTGCGGCGCATTCGCGATAGGATACTATCGGAGCCGCAGCTTTGGGGCACGCCCGCCTTTGTCGGCCATATTGATTAAATTTCATAATGAGTTGCCCATTTTTGGTATTGCATGACCTGATGTGACGGAATATCTTTAACAGGAGAAGGCCATTGCGGGCATGTTGAAAATCGTGCCATTTGCTCGGATCGTTATCGCATGGCAAAGTCAATCGAAGCGTAATTACGACCTATGGATGGTTGTTTCAGTATTAAGTTTTATGTAAGTTCGAATGCCTCTGGAGATAGTCAATCGTGAAAGAAATTACTCGTCGACGGTTACTTGCTTCCGCTGCAGTCGTTGCGGCAACGCGTGTGAAGAAAAGCACACGTGTGCAGGCGGCCGAACATGATGATATGGCGGAAACCAGTGGCGGCACCGCCTTGGATGGTGTATCGCCATCGCACGTCACGCCGTACCAGACGCCACTGACACCTGACGGCGTATCCGGGTCGCTGGCCCGCCTCCGCGAAGGATCTGGCGGTAAAACCCCCACGGAAAAGCAGTTTACCACGGAATGGGTGGAGTCACTGGCATCGCGCGGCGAACCTGCGATTTACAATCGCGACAACAGCAAGGATTTCGCCCACATTGGCATGCCCGTGGGTGGTATTGGTGCCGGCCAGTTGTACATTGGAGGGGATGGCAAACTCTGGTGGTGGGACATCTTTAATTCCAAAACCAGCGGTGGAAGCATTGGTAATTATCTCGATGCATCGGTTGAAAGTAATTCGCGTGATGAAGGGCAGCTTGTACTGGCCCAAGGCTTTGCTATCCGCTATCGCAAAGATGGCACCAAGGTGGTGCGCACGCTGGATAAAAAGGGCTTTAAGAATATATTATTCCGAGGGCAGTACCCCATCGCCCAAGTGACATACTCGGATAGCGACGATCCGGTCAAAGTGGAACTTGAGGCATTTTCGCCTTTTATTCCGTTGGATTTGGAAAATTCTTCCTATCCAGCCGTGATATTGAATTACACCGTTCACAATACCAGCGACACCGCTCTGGAATGTGAGCTTGCCGGCTGGCTGGAAAACGCCGTTTGTATCAAAAGCCGGTCAAACTATCAGGCTGGCTTAAAGAACAGGATTCATCAAACTGAGGCCGCGGACATCTTGGAATGCTCCGCGGTTCCCATAGCCAGGCTGACCACTGCACAAACACGTCCGGATATTGTCTTTGAGGATTTTAACGGCGGCACGTACAAGAATTGGAAGGTGCGGGGCAAGGCTTTTGGAAAAGCCCCTTCGACCATTGATACGAATCCGCGTGCAGCGTGGGACCGCCCGGTGCTGGCCAAGACGATGTTGGGTAAATACATGGCGGATTCATTCCATAATGGTGGGAATGTTACGGTCAACGGTGATTCCGCAACGGGATCTCTGATCAGTGCGCTATTCACCATTACCCGGCCGTTTATCAATGTTCATCTTGCCGGCGGCAACCACCCCGGTCAGACCTGCGTGAACCTTGTGGTGAATGGCAAAGTAGTGCGAACCATGACCGGCGAAAACAGCGATTCGCTGGCCTGGCAGTCGTGGGATGTCCAGATGCTTGTGGGACAACAAGCTCATATTGAACTCGTGGATCGGGCTACCGGCGAATGGGCTCACATTGAGGTAGACTGCATTGTATTGAGTGAATTTCCCGCAGGCAAGTTCGAGGATCTGCGCAAGGCTGTGGATTTCGGAACGATGGCATTGGCGGTGCTTGGCGAGAAGGGGAGGGCTATCGGCTCGTGTGATATTCAATTTACCGACCTGCCCGCTGCTGCATTTGCCAACGCGCCCAAGTCAGCAACTGCCGATATGCAAATGGGAATTGTTGGCTCCGTCGGGCGGCGAGTAAAGATCGCGCCGGGTAAAAGCCGTACCATTTCATTCATACTGGCGTGGCATTTTCCAAATCCCATTGCGTTGGGACTGAAAACACCGTCAGGCCGCTGGTATGGGGAAGCATTTTCCTCCGCCACGCAGGTCATCCGTTACCTGATTGAGCGTGCCGGCAGCCTGACGGCGCAAACCCGCTTATGGCGTGATACGTGGTATGACTCTACTCTGCCGCACTGGCTGCTCGAACGCACGATGTTCAACACCAGCACGCTTTCCACAGCCACCAGCTATCTGTTTTCCGACGGACGCTTTTACGCATGGGAAGGCGTTTATTGTTGCGTAGGAACTTGCACGCACGTATATGGTTACACCATTGCGCCAGCCTTGCTTTTTCCCACGCTGGAAAAGCGTTTGCGCGAAATGGTGGACTTCAATCCCAGGATTGGTTTCAACAAAGATGGCGGCGTTGGAATGCGCGGTGAATTTGCGCGCTGGCCGGCCGTAGATGGCCAAGCCGGGATTATTCTACGTACACTGCGAACACATCGGATGTGCCCTGATAATCGCTTTCTTAAACGCGTTTACACATCCGTGCTGAAAGCAACCGAATATCTCATCCATGTCAATGATCCGAACAAAACTGGAATTCTTTCCGGTCTGCAAAGCAATACCTTGGACGCTCCATGGTATGGCTCCTGCGCCTGGCTGAGCATCTATTATCAAGCCGCGCTGCAGGCGATGGCCGCCATGGCCAACGATATGGCCGATCATCACAAGGCGGTTGAACTGCAAGCCATTGCCAACCGCGGCCGGGCCTTTGCGGAAAAGCAATTGTTTAACGGCCAATATTTCTACCAACTTCATGGTAAAACCAATCCCAAGGCCTTGGGCAGTTATAAAGGTTGCGAAATTGATCAGCTTCTGGGACAGAGTTTGGCATTTCAGGCCGGGTTGGGGGGAATCATAAATGTGAGACAAGTTTCGACTGCGTTGGAGTCGCTTTGGCGCTATAACTTCACTACCGATGTGGGATTGTATCGCAAAGCCTATCCTGCCGGCCGCTGGTTTGCCGCGGGCCACGACGCTGGCACAATAATGTGTACGTGGCCGCGTGGTCATACTAAAACGGTCGGATGGCAGTCGTTTCACTTCAATGAATGCATGAGCGGCTTTGAACACTCGCTGGCTTCTCTAATGATCTGGCATGGCTTTGTGGACCGCGGCCTGGCCATAATCCGCGCTATCCACGATCGCTATTCAGCGGATAAACGCAACCCTTATAACGAAATTGAATGCAGCGGACATTATGGCCGGGCTATGGCCAGCTACGGTGTTTTTACTGCTGTATGCGGTTATGAACACCACGGGCCGGGCGGTTATTTGGCATTGGCCCCGCGGCTCTCACCGGAAAATTTCCAGGCCGCGTTTACCGTTGCCGAAGGCTGGGGAACGTATCACCAGAAGTTGATCAATGGGCACGGCACCGCGTCCTTGGTGCTCCGGTGGGGCCGGCTAAAGCTTAAGACGCTGTGCTTGCAGTGCCAAGGGATCACCACCACTCCATCTGTGCATGTTTCTCTGGCTGGCGAGAAAATTCCGGCAACCGTTAAAGCACTGGGTGAGAGGCTGGTGATCAATCTACGGATTCAGAAGACTCTTGCCGCCGGTCAGAAATTGTCAGTCACCATTGGATGAACCCGTAATGAGATAATGTGCGTTTGGAATAAGCGACTCAACCATTCACGTTTTGTCGGCGTAATTGTGTGCCGAATATGAAGACTGAGCCAGTTGTGTCGCCAATTACAAGGAGCAGGCCGACGAGCCGGTCTATGAAGTGAGACATTACGCGGCGGCGCGACGTGCGTCCTATTTGCGAGAGGTCTTTTTATTTCGTTGGCCGTCGCATTAATCGAATGTTTTCTCAACAGCAGCTTTTCCGGAATGGCCATGATCTTGTTGAGCGGGTCGTGCTTCAGGCGCGTGATTGGTATACAACCCCGTCCACGTTCTGGGGGAGTCGCCCATGAGGAGTACGCAGAGAGCCTTGTATTCGCTGGTTTACGAGATAATGTTTGCTGTTTAAACCAAACTTTGTAAACCTCCCGAAGCATCTCCTTTCCCTTACCATGGCCATTACCCGAACCGCCGGCCTGTGGACATCAGTTCAACACCTACCTTTATAAAATCATTCCATACGACCGATAAAATTGCGAGAAAGCAGTGTAAGGGGCCAGGGGAAACAAGCCATTATAGTTTTGTGTGCAACCGCGGTATTTAGCCGCGAATTCGCCGGTACAGCAAAAAGCAGTTTGGCTTGAAGCCATTTTTTCAATGGCATGGGGGGAGTGAGACTTACAGGATTGTTAAGGTCCCCTGGTGCTGCAACGGCCGGGTGGATTAACTGGTGATGGCGGATGCGTGGAGCTTTTTCGCCATTCAACGGCAACAATCCCACGGTGCAGGCATGTTACAACATCGGTAAAGCTGAACCGATCATAGCCGGTGCGACGGGCATACCATTTCAATTGGTTTCGCTCGAAATGGTTGATACCGTGCACTGGGGCAACATTAAACAACAGGGCGCACGTCGGACGTGCCGCTGATGTTGTACCGAAACATCCAAGATTCTATCCGCCGCGGTTATAAAAGAATTCCTCTTTGACAATTTTTCCATTTTTCACGGTGTATAGCGCCGCTTCTTCGATGGTGAATCGCTTTCCGGCCATCGGTCCGGTTTTAGCGGTCAGGTCCAGTTTGAAGAACACTGTGAAGCGGTCTTCGTTTGGAAACGGACCACGGACTTCGCTGGAATGGATTTCATGGCTGGCCATGAACCAATCCGTCTTGGCAATGACAGCCGCCAGGCCTGTGCATCGGGGTGATTTGCCCGGCGGCGCGCAGGCCTCAATGCTGACAATCTCCGGGCTGTATAGCGAATGAATCGCGTCCAGCCAGCGGCCTTGGTTGGCCAAGGTAACCAGTTTCTGCCCGATCTCAAGTACACTTTCCAATTGTGACTCCCTTAATGAAGAAATTCTGAAATGGTCATCGTTCCAATTAGATTCCAGCATGCGGCAAACCCATGGCTTTGCGCCAGGTGGCCAACTGACCGCTGTGATAAGCGCGGTGTGTGGGTACCGCGGCCAATACTACTGCGATAGTTGGGAACACCGGCGCAAACTGTGGGTCAGGATTGGGTGCATCCAGATCGGCATCACTTTTCTCATTAATAAATGCCGCGATCGAAGCAGCCGTTTGCGCCAGTCCGTCCATGTAGAACGCTTTGCTCTTATACATTTTCCGGTCCGGCCTGGGTATTGAGCCGATGCCATAAACCTCCCCCCAGTTGGCGTCCAATTGGGTTTTGAGCATCCGATCCGCGATGCTCCCGGCAATTTTCTGCTCCACCCCCAGAAGATGCCCCAGTATCCACGCCGGATGATTCATTCCGGCAATCGGCTGGATCGTCAACTGCTCGTCAGGGATACCGTCAAGCAAAGCCGGCAGCATTTTTTCCTGATGCAGGGAAATGAGATGCGAGATCGAATTTTTCAGCATTGAATAGTTCCTTAAAATAGTTTCCAAATGGAATACACAAATCCAACGGGCCAGTATGCTTCAGCCGATGGCACGGCCACGGATGCGTGCCAGGATGTATTGCCAACCTTTGTTTACGCCCTGGCGGTGTTCGGGCGCGATGTCACCGATGGCGCGGTGCAATACCGTCAGTCGTGTGCCACCCGATTGTTCGATCACACGGTAGCTAACGTGGGACATCACTGGATAGGACATGAACATCGGACCAGTGATTTCCAGCAGGGTCGGCGGCTTGATAACTTGAACATGCCCCCAGAAATGCCCGGCTTGATTGCCCAGATCCCGGTACCACCGCCCGCCCGGCCACGCCTCGAGCTTCATGGGCATGGGCGTGCCATCGGGCAGGTCTGATCCCGGGCCAATTTGTTCGAGAAGGGCCTCGAAAACAATTGCCGGAGGTGCATCGATCTGAATTTCCTTTTCAATGTGGAGAAGGTATTGGTCCGGCCATGCAAGTGACACCATGATGTCTCCTTTATAAAAAAAGCGGTCAACTTTCGCCTGCACCGCCCGGAGGCACATTGCCCCGGTTGCGTACCAGAGCCTGTCTGGCTTCGGCGCGCTCTTTAATGCGGTCAAGCTGATGTTCCCAAAAGCGTTCAAATGTTGAGGTCCACTGATGAATCTCTTTCAGCGGCGCGGCATCCAAGCTATAGATGCGCTGGCGGCCAGCGTGCCGGACCTTAACCAGCCCAACTTCCAGCAGCACACCGAGGTGCTTGGAAACCTGAGGCTGATTCCATCCAAGCGATTCAGCAATGTCATTAACAGGCCGTTCCCCTTCCGACAGCAACCCCAATAACTGCCGGCGGCGTGGTTCCGCCACAGCGTTAAACGAATCAAGAGTTGTTGGAGCACGAGCCATAACAATATAATATTCCGATATTGGAATATGTCAAGTGAACGTAAAAAAACATGCAGAACAATGAATTCGGTCCGGCATGGCAAGCCGCCGGCCGCTATAATCCTTGCGGCTATTAACCGGAGATCAGGTGCCGATGAAATATGAACTCATTGTGTTTGATATGGATGGAACCCTGACCCTTGATGCGCTGGATTTTGAGAGCCTGCGCCAAGAGCTAGGTCTGCAGATGCGGCATCCAATATTGGAATGGATTGACACGCTGGACGAAGAAAAACGACAGGAAGCGTGGGATACCCTGCTGCATCATGAAGCTGTGGCCGCCGAAAAATGCCAGTTGCGGCCCGGAGCGGACACGGTTGTCAAGCGGCTCCGGGATCGCGGTTTGAAGACCGCCCTGCTGAGTCGCAACAGTCAGCGCAGTGTGGAAACCGTTTTGCGGCGCTATCCGATGTTTTTCGACCGTGTTGCGTCGCGGGATCAAGCCCCGATGAAACCGGCGGCGGAAAGCATCTTAAAGATCTGTCGCGCGCTGCAAATCAGTCCGGATAAGACCTTGATGGTCGGGGATTATGTCTTTGACCTGCAGGTAGCGAACAATGCGGGCACGCACAGTGTACTGCTGGTGGAACCGGACGATGCGATTCCCGATTTTGCGCATCAGGCCAATTACGTCTTGCGAAGCTTAGAGGATATCGAAAGTCTGCTCGACGCACCGGATAATGTTGCGGGCGCATAAACCATAAACGGAGTAATACGAACATGAAACTTTCATCCCCGAATTTTCCACACTCGCGGCTGGGCATGATCCGGCTTTTTCCCGCGAGCGCCATGTTGATTCTGGCATCGACGGGCGGTCAGATACCAGCCATTCATGCCGGTAACGCATCGGCGGCTACCCTATCCGCGGGTGCAATATCCAGTGCATCCGAGCAAACGAAAATTCATATGATTCTAAAAGCGCTGCAGCAGCGCGGTAAAACCTTGCATAATTTTCAGGCACATCTGGTGGTGCAGATTCACCATTTGCGAACCGACGAAAAGGATATGAATATCGGGCATATCTGGTATCAGCAAAGCGGCGGCAAAACCAGGTTTGATATTCGTTTCGACATGCTGGTTGTTGATGGCGCCATTGCCAAGCGCCACGCGGATCATGATATTGTTTTTGACGGACACTGGCTTATTGACCGCAATGGAAGCGCCAAAATATTCCGTAAAATTGAGATTGCCCCGCCGGGAAAAAAATTTAATCCGTTGCGGCTCGGCCAAGGCCCCATACCCATTCCCATCGGGCAGAATCCGTCGGATGTGGAGAAAGAGTTTCATATTCAGTTACTGAAAGATACCAAAATGCCGCCACATACCGTGGGTCTGAAGCTTGTTCCGCGCGATAAATCGGCATTTACGTTTGTGGAAGTGGACTTTTGGATAAGCACGCGAACCTGGCTGCCGGTTAAGATTATCCGCACAGATCCTGACGGAACGCCCACCACGGCAACATTAAGCAAGATCGTCATTAACAAGCCCATGCGGCACGATTTTCATCTATCACCGCCCGGCTCCGGTTGGACGGTGGAAGTGAAACGTTATCATGGCCATTAATCAGAAACAAAGTGCCACGGCAATATCATTGTATTGCCGTGGCACCGAAACCCTTTGATTTTGTGACAGCTTATATAAATTATCCGCCAAAATAATCCGAAAGAATCTTCTTTTTGCTGCTTGGCGGATTTTCCGTGATCAACGCATGATCTGTGGTGACAATAATCACACCAGCCATGGCACCGGGAAAGCCATGCACCCCCGGACGATGCGCCGGCTGCACGCTGTGATGATAAATCTTAGAAAGAATGGCATGCACGGGGCAGTAATAGGGATAGATTCCAGGTTTGGCAAGAACCACTTTGTAGGTGTGCACCCCGGCTTTGGGGCCGGTGGTACCCATGAGCATGCCGGAATTAATAGCGGTATTCGGCTGGCCGGTCAACGGATCATAGCCATTAACCATGTGAGCACCGGTATCTTCATTGACAAAAATTACCGGCTCCCCCGGAGAAACAGCGACGATCGATTCGACAAAGGCATTGGCTCCATCCATGTGGACGTAGACCGGCTTGCTTGAAGCGCCGGTTGCCGGTTCCGGGGCCTGCGCCACGACCGGGCGCATGGGGTGGAAAACCAGCAATGTTGTTGTGAGCACTGCACCGAGAATAAAACATGCGACGCCGATTCTGACGGTGGGATTCATTACATAACTCCGCAAAAAAAAGGATTTTCTTCTCATTACCAAAAACAACTGAGTGTCTATACGACGGGAGCCGGGGTCATGATCTCTAAAGTGTCCATTTTTGTGGTTCGACTGGAAAGCCACAGCCGGTGCAGCGATAAACCGCCAACATAAAGATATCCAAACATGAAAATCAGCATGAAGGGCACACACGATGCCGCACGGTTAAACCACAAGGAAATAATCACACACGCCAGTAGATACAGGCCGATGGCCAATTCCGCAAATGGAAGCCACTGGGTCTTGTGCGCAAAGGCACCGGCGCGACGTTTCCATTGATCGGATGATTCGTTTACGCTCACACCATATTTGGGTGTTCGCACAAATTCACTTTGATGTCCAAGCAGCCCCTCCATTACCGCTATGGCATTGGCCAAACTAATGCCCATACCGATAGCCATTAAAAAGGGAACCAGCAAAATGCCCGCCAGATAATTCTCTTTAATTTCCCTCTGGGCCACAACATAAAAAGTACCGGCGGAAAAAGTTAAAATCGTGAAAAGAACGGACATGGCCAACCACAAAACCGGATATTGCGCGGAAAGCACGCCGGCACCGGCAAAACAAAATGCGGGAAAAAACAGAATCGCGACCAGTACCGCCATCGGATACACCACTCCCGATGTGAGGTGGAAAAAGGCCTCAATTTTGACCGATTTGGGTTGGGAAGATCGCAACACCGTTCCAAGCAATTTCACCGCGGTTTGGACACTGCCTTTCGTCCACCGATGTTGCTGCTGCTTGAAGGCTGTGATCTCGGGTGGCAGCTCTGCCGGAGAGGTTATATCGCCCAGATACTTGATTCTCCAACCGCGCAATTGCGCACGATAGGAAAGGTCCATATCCTCCGTTAATGTATCATGCTGCCAGCCGCCGGCATCAGCAATGGCCGACTTCCTCCATACGCCACCGGTGCCATTGAAATTGATAAACCTGCCGCTGCGACTGCGGGCGGTGTGCTCAATAACAAAATGGCCATCGAGAAAAATCGCCTGGGATCTGGTCAAAAGCGACTGGGTTCTATTAAGATGCTCCCAGCGGGTTTGCACACAACCAATTTCCGCATCGGTAAATTCATGGATCACGGCCCGCAACATTCCGGGGCGAGGCACAAAATCGGCGTCGAAAATTGCTATGAATTCCCCGGTCGAACGGGCCAGACCATTTTCCAACGCACCGGCTTTAAATCCAGTGCGGTTGGTACGGTGAATATATTGAATATCAAAGCCCAGACGGCGGAATTGCTCGCAGGTCGTGCGGGCCATCTGCGCCGAGCAATCCGTGGAATCGTCAAGGACCTGAATTTCAAGCAATTCGCGAGGATAATCCAACGCGCACACGGCGGTAATGACCCGTTGCGCGACATATCGTTCGTTATGCCCCC
>JAJZCT010000064.1 GCA_021828925.1 Planctomycetota bacterium | reverse complement strand
CGGCATTTTTCCTGAATCTGGCGCGGGGAGAGGTGGTCGCGGAGCAGGATCTCGTCAGGGCGCTGGAAGAGAAACGTATTGCCGGTTAGCTCAGAGGTTTCACCGAATGACGCGGTGGAACCTTGTGCCACGGTTTTGTCGATCACATTGCCCACCGCCGGACACGAACCAAGACCCGTCGTGGTATCGGATTCGCCGCATTTCACTGAAATATATAATTCATCGATCCCGCATTCTTCACGCTGAAGTTCGCTGGCCCAGTGGACGTATTCTTTGGCCTTTACCGACGCCGCCGCAATGGTCTGAATGTCACCGTGGCGCTCAATCGAAAAGCCCGTGACGGGCTTGCCCGTCTTGGCGATTCCATCCACAATGCGCTGCGTCCAGCCTGGTTCGATTCCGATCACCACGCAGGCCGCCACATTAGGATTCGCGCCGGTTCCGATCATCGTACGGAAAAATAATTCCAGATCCTCGCCAAACTGCAGCCGCCCATACGCGTGCGGCAAAGCCAGCGTCCCTTTTATGTTACTGGCCACGGCCTCACATGCCGCATTGGAAATGTCATCCACGGGCAGGATGACGACATGATTGCGGATGCCAAAGCGGCCATTTTCCCGACGAAAACCTTTGAATGAAGAAATACCCATCGTTGTTACCACCTCTTGGTTTTAAGATTGTGAACATGAACATGCTCGCCCGTTTTAATCGGCGCGACGACTTTACCAATATCACAGCCATATTTAATGATGGTGTCACCCGGCTGGAAATCGCGCAGCGCGATTTTGTGGCCCAGTGGAATTTCCATCAAGGCTTTTACCCGCGGCGCGGCTTGGCCATGTAGGGCCGCCCCCTGCACCTCCTGCCCGGCCTTGATGTCTACAACTGCGACGCCGACGCCGTCTTTCGCGTCGTGCATCAAAAACTCTTTCATCTGTGGGCTCCTTATTTCATTGCCTTATCATGAACTTACTGGGAGGTAATCACGCCAAACCTTCTTGCTTGGGTTATTCCCCAGCGGCGACGATATTCAATCGCTCTTCACGGCCGCTTTTCACAACTATACTTCCAACTTCCACAAAAGGAAGTTCCGAATTTGATCAATTTCAGTGATTATTTTCGTCAGGCCGTCGTCCTACGCTTCTTTCCGGCTTTTGCCGCTAAAGCCACGCCCAGGGCGTACGATAACCGCAGTCCGCTGCTATACCGTCAGGCATTGCCCGGCCACGCGTGCTCCTGAAGTTCGACGAATTTAACCATCCTTTCCTACGGTATAAATCCACATACCGCACACAATTCGTTCGTCGCAATACACTTTGCCATCAATGACCGATCAATACAAGTCTCACTTTTCATCAAGTGTTGTACCACTTTTAATCATGCGCACGCGGACCCGGACCGGACCCGGCGTCAAGAAACCGCAGTCGTTGCCGGGGGCCAGGCGACCCTCGGCAGGATGCCGAAGCCAAAAGGTTCCCGTGCGATTGTAGGTAGAGTACGGATACTGCCAATAAAAATGCGAAACTATTGATACACCGCCCTTGAAATATTAATTGAAGGCGACGGCCATCCATGCCCGGCACGCGCATCGACACACACCGGACCGCACCGTTGCCACCGCTTCGCGGCCGGGACCCATTGCCGTTCTCCTACCACGCGAAATAATAGGAATTGCGACGATAATGCACCTGCACCTGCGACATGGGGTTCCAGACCACCGCGCCATCGTAGTAACTGCGTTGCATTTGATTGACAGCGCTGATATCCCCCGGCTGTGTGGAAAATATCATGGCAATGCCCTCCGGAGTTGGTTTAAGAATCCCAGGCCGGGGATTGACCATCTTCTTTTGCACGACACCGTAGAAATCATAATAAAGCATTCCCAATCCCCAGGCCGGAAGGGTGGCCGAGCCTTTGATCGGGTAACCATTGGGCGGCCTGAATCCGCCCATGGGATTGAAAAATGTACAATTCAGCGGATACTGGCCGCCAAATTCGTTGGAATATTCCTGTAAGGCGACGCCGACCTGCCGCAGATTTGAAGCGCACACAATTTGCAGCGCCAGATCCCGCGCCCGTACGATAGCCGGCAACAGCAACGCAATAAGCAGGCCAATAATGGCGGTAACGACCAACAGTTCCGTGACGGTGAACGCTGACGGCCGCTGTGGCGACCTCAATGACCAAGGAGCAATGATCAATGAACCAGTCCCGGGATGCCCTTAAAAAATAAAACCTGTTTTTGATCCGTGATCCGTGATTCTACTATCCACTCTCTCGAAACTCCTCTCTGATCGGGCCGCCGCCCGATCCCCCCGTTTAGCGTCGTCGCCCGGCGATCAGTGTGCCCGCCAACACCCCGACACGCCCAAACCAACCCCACCTGTATCCGCGTTTTCCGCGTAATCCGCAGTTCAACTGTTTGGTGATCGCATCCACAATATCCGCCGCGATTGCGAATCCTCCGGAAAAATTCAAAATAACTTGGCCATCTTGGCCACCTTGACACCGGAATCTATGGCTTCAAACCTGTTCCCGGTCCCCCTCTAACTTCTAGCTCCTGTTTATCCGTACAACTCCTCGCTTCTAATTGTTGCCCGCACCCGTGCGCATGCGTTGCCGGCGGTCGCTTAACGCTTGCCGGGCGGTGGCGTAGAGTTGGTCTTGCTGTTGGCGGATCAGCATTTTTATGTCGTAGGCGCTTAAGCCGTACTTTTGGCCCACGGTGCTGATCAGTTGCTGTTCAGTGGGGGTTATTTCGCCGTCGGCAACCGCGGCCGCCACCATGGCACCGAGCCAGCGGTGGATTTCATCAGGGGTTTTGGGTTCGGTGATCTGCAATTCGCCGCGCTTGGCGGAATCCATCATGCGGTGCAATTGCTCATCGGTTACGCCCCGGCGGTCGGCGGTGTGGCGCAACATGCGCTCTTCGCCGCCGTCAATATTACCGTTATCCACCACGCATTTAACCATCCAGGCCAGCAGGCCGCTGGGCGGAGGCGGAGCTATATTGAGCATCGCGGCTACTTGCTGGCGCGTCTGCGCCGGGTCGGTGATCATCGCATTTTTTTGCGCCAGTTCCAGCAGTAAATCCTGCGCCGCCTGCCCATCTACCGGCAGCATATCCAGAAGCACCCAGTTATTTGAGCCATCATTGAGCACGGTGCCGCAGAAGCTGCAGGCATTTGCCGTATCATCTGAAATCGGAGCGCCGCAGTTGGGACAATGGGCCGATGAAATGCCCTTGTCTGGATCCGTCTTCACGCCCGCTTTTCGCTCCAGCACCATCAGATGCTGCGCCATATTGCTTTGCGGCGTTTTCTGCGCTTTGCCCGATGCATCGATCTGATACCGGCGGCTGGACCATCGCACTTCCACCAAAGCCTTATCCATTGGCGAACCGGTAATTATTCCCATGGTCTGCACCGCACCGACGGCACAATCACCCCAGAACGCCCGCACGCCGTTGGTTTGGGCGGCTAAAAGCGGTTCGTAGCGTTGCACAAACGCCGGATCGGAAACCGTCTGGAGCGGGGCAACCTTGCCCAGCCGATCGGCCATGACTTTGCGCCAGAAAATCACCGATACGCGGTCTTCCAGGCCGGCGAGCGTGAAATTTGGGTCGCGGGTCTGCAACTCCGGCACGCCGGGTGTATCGCGCGATGTTTCCGGTTCCCATTGGGAATCCTGAGTTATTTCCGCCAGCACCCAATCATATTGGCCGCTACGTAGAAGGGCGTGACAAGACTGACATTGGGCCGCGGCATTAAGTTCAATGGCCGCACCGCAATTGGGGCAGTTGCCTTCAATCAACCCTGCGCCATTGGGGGTTTTGGCACCCCGCCGACGCAGAAAAGTCCAGTATTCCGTAAACACTTCCGCGTCACCTGATCCGGACACAACGGCACCGGTCTGTGTGGAAAGCGTTTGATCCACCGCCGAGGCGGTAATGCGGACGGTAGCGGAATCAAATACATTGTCATTTATCAATTGCACCATCTGAACTTCCTGCACGGCGATATTTTTCATTCTATCACGTACAAAATCGAGTTTCTGTTCAGTAAATTGCAGACCGAAGCGTTCATGGGTACCGTCTGAGATAAAGGGGCGGATGGTCTGAAGATTCTGGGCGCACCAGGCATCCTGAATCTTTAAAAAAGCTGTATTGACGCGGCCATAAAATGCCTGCAGATTAAACGCCGGATCAGATTGCCGCAGCGCCTGCACTGCTTGGGCTTCGGCATTTTCATCCACTGCGGTCAGGCCCGACTGCGTGCGTTGATCGCGGACATAGCCCGCAACCGAAGTATGCGTTTTATAATATAAAATTCCCGCAACTATCAGCACGGGGATCCCTATAACTGGATGCTCCAGCACCAGATATTCAACAATCCACCAGATGATGACGCCCCCACCACCTCCACCACCGCCGCTATCACCACCGCCAAAGCCGCCGCCACCGCCGCCGAAACCCTCACCGCCACCCGCCCGCCCGTGCGCAACAGCCAACACGCCAAGCAGAGGCCCTGCGATTGCAATCACCGGAAGCCATTTCAATACGATAGAATAGAATCGTTTCATAGCTGGGAATTGTAATCGAATGGCGAGGTTTCAGGCCATTATTCTCTAAAAACAATTGCGATGAATGTATATTGTCTCTCCGCTGGCATACCGCAAGCCGCCGTCGATTGCGGCAGCGATCGCTTCCGCGATGGAAGTTGGATTGAGAATATCCCGCGCGGGCACCTTCGACGCAATCGGCAGCGAACGGAACATAGGCGTATCGACGGCGCCCGGTGCAATAGCGATCACCCGCACACCAATTTCCCGACCTTCCCGCGCTGTCGCCAGAGTTAACAAATTCACGCCCGCTTTGGCTGCACCGTAGGCTGCCAAACCGGCAAACGGATCACGCGCCGCCTGAGAGGATATATTGATAATGACGCCTGCTTCCTCTGAGGGCTGCGTGGGCTCTTTCGCCGCGGCAAACTGTTTTTTAAATACGGGCCAGACCGCCCGGGTCATATAAAATACGGAGGACAAATTAATATCGATGATGTTACGCCATTGTTCAACAGTCATGTCATACGTCGGCAGCATGGGAGCGAAGCCTGCACAATTGATAACCGCGTCGATGCGCCCCTTCCATTGCAGGGCACAGTCGATAATCCGTTGTACATCTTCCGGTTTACTGACATCAGCCGGGCAGCAGGCAATGCCGCCGGGAGCGCCGGTCTGTGCGCGGGCCAAGGCGTTTAGTTTTGCCTCATCCCGCCCCGCGATTATCACACAGTCGCCGCGGGCCAGGAGTTTTTGTGCGGTAGCTGCGCCGATGCCGCTGCCGCCGCCGGTAATAATGACTACTTTCATAAATACTCCAGTTGTCAGCTTGGCGATAAGCCATGGTCCAGAAAAAACTCCGCAATCACCGGTTCAATGCGGTTGCGCAGATGCGTATTAGCATACGCCGCCCAAGCAATCGGGGTAGTAACATCCAGTACGCCATCCACCGGTTGGCCTAAGGCGTTTGACACGACCACGCCGGCTTCCTGTGCTATGAGCATGGCGCATAAATCATACGCGTGCGCGCACAGCCCGGCTGGTTGACGTGTGACGCGGTAAAAATAGGGACGTACGTCCGCCACAAAACGGTCATGGCCGATCATCACCTCATACAGTTGGCCGCCGGTGGAGATATATTGATCATCAAATACCAGCGGTCTGCCCGGATCAATCCCCCCGCCGCCATGCAGGGAAATGGCTTCCATTAATTGGGCCGCCAACACTTTTGTGCCGGGAAAAAAACTCACCACAGATCCAAATCCATGCGCCAGATCGACCGCACTGCTGGGGCGGAATATCAAAGGGGTCGCCTGGCTGGAGGCCAAATCCTCCCGCTGGCAATTGGCACCTCGGCCCCGCGCGGCCCACAGCACGTCGGATTGATTTTGTTTGCTGGTAGGGATTTCCACCTGAACTGCGGCCGCAATATCAGATAATCGTGTGGTTGGGCCATTATTGGCGGCGACACCCGCGAGCAACCAGCCGGAGCGTTTGTCATACATCAACCCGCGTGTGCCATCAATGGGGTCGACAATCAGGCGAAAGGCCGCATCAACCGCATGGGTTCCCTGGGGGAAGCATTTTATGCCTTCAGCTCCATTTTCATCGACAATACCTTCGGCAATAAGCACCAAGGGCAGTTCCCGCCCCCAGTGTTGGCAAAATTCCTCCAGCACCGGTTCAGTATGCGTGTCCAAGTCGTAAATAGTGTCCGCGGCAGTTTCGCGGGCCACATGCGACAGGGCTTGGTTGGCCAGCGGACTAACAGACCGGCGGGCGGTTATTGCTGCATCACGAATCAGCCTTCCCAGGTCACACAAACGTTCTATAAAATAAGCATCGTCACGCGGTAAAAGGCCCATTGCCGATCCTCACAGCCAAACAATACTTCACTGTCGCCGAGTCGTGCGGAATCGTCAACTAATTCGATGGAAATCTGAATATTGGCTCTTCTGGCGGCCGTGCAAAATATTCTACGCACCTACGAAAAATCAGCGGGATCTCTCGGGTGCCCATAATTGAACATTACTAGTGATTCTCCCGCACCTTGTTGGCCGATAAAAACATTGGACTTAAGCATGAGTTTCATGATGGCAGACAATCCCGCATCGACAACCACTATTGAGCCGCTTCCGTCGGCTTTATACCGCATGAACTGCATTTATCGTGCGCTTCTGGAACAGGAGCAACTGCTGGTAGAAGCGACCGATCAGCCCGAAGTGTTAAACGGCATTTGCGAGCGACTTATTACCACCGGCTTTTTTGATATCGTGGGCATCGGGTCGCCTGATGCTGACGGATTGGTTCGCTATCATCATGCGGCGGGCAAGCAGGCGGCGGAATTAATTAAGACGTTCAGCACACCGATAAAGCTGGGTGCCGGCACGCTGTCCGGGGAAGCGATGAGCACTGGAAAAATGCAGGTCAGCAACCATTATCTCAATGACCCTCGGACGTCAGCATTTCAGGCCAAAGCCCGGAAAATGAACATCAGGGCGTGGGCGGCGATTCCTATTGTCGTGGATAAGGCAACCTGGGGCGTTTTGGGCATTATCAGTCACCGGGAAGATTTTTTCGATGATGATATGCTGCAGTTGCTTTCCACCAGCGCCATGCTGATCGGGCGGGCGCTGGAACGGCGCAATATTTTTGAGCGGCTGGAGGACAGAAGAATTGCGCTGGAGCGACTCAACAGCTTGTATCATGCCATGCTGGAGGAATCAAAATTTATTCTAAGCTCGCGCGATCAGAGCGAGTTGTTGCACGGCACGTGTGAAACGCTGGTAGCCAAGGGAACTTTTCTGCTGGTTGGCATCGGCTATCCTGACGATACTGGAATTTTGCGGTATCACTACGGAGCGGGGTCGGGCAGCGAGGAAATTATGCAGGGTTTCGCCTTTTCCGTTGCCGACGGCACGGCGACGCTTTCGGCGCGCGCATGGCAAACCCAGCAGATGCAATACAGCAACGACTATCCCCATGAGGCTCATGCCGCGGCGTTCAATTCACAACTCGCAGCGCGCCATATTCAGTCCTTGGCTACCGCACCCATATTTCGTGGCGGGACGATATGGGGGCTGCTTTCCGTGGTTTCCAGTCATAAGGATTTTTTTGATCCGGACATGCTGAACCTCCTGACAAGTTGTGCGCAAATGCTGGGGCGCGCACTTGATTCGATGGATATGAAGTCGCAACTCGAACGCCTGAGCAGTTTGTATAAATCATTAAGTATTCAGGGAGAAATTATTCTTGAAGCCCCCGATGAAAATACCCTTCTTACCCAGACGGTTGACCAGTTAGCGCGCGGCGGATTGTTTGTCACGGTAACGGTTGCCCACCCCAACGCCAGTGGCTTTTTTGAATTTCTTGCCATTGCCGGTACGGGCAGTGATCAAATCGAAAAGCATCCTGTTTCAGTTCTTAGCGGGGTGGGGAAAAGCCTGCTGGCACGAGCGTGGCGCGAAAATAAACTCTGCTGGTCCGACGATTATCAGTCCGATTCGGCATTGGCAAATAACCACTCGGTGATGACAGGGATTGGGGGCAAATCAGCCGCGGCGGCACCGATTGTTCGACAAGGACATATCTGGGCGGTCATGGGGCTTATTTCAGTTCACCAGAATCTATTTGATCATGAAATGCGGGCTTTGGTGGCACGTGTGACTCAACTGCTGGGCCATGCACTGGATGAAATTGACCTCCGCACACGGTTGGACGAGGAGTTAACTCAACAGGCATGGCTGGCCAGCCATGATACGCTTACCGGCCTGCCGAATCGCGCAACCTTGGATGGGTATATCGAAAAGGCTGTGGCGCGGGCCCAGCGGCACAAGACCCTCTTGGCGGTGGCCATGATGGATGTGAACGACTTCAAACTTGTCAATGACACTTATGGACACGCCGTCGGCGATGCTTTTTTGCGTGCCCTGGCGGGACGAATTAAAAATGCCTTGCGTAAAACCGATTCCGCCCTGCGGCTGGGCGGGGATGAGTTTGTCATTCTGTTGGAAGACTTGCGCCACAGTGAGGATGCCAGGGCTTACTTCACACGCCTTGCGGCGGTTCTGGATGAGCCTTTCTCCTTGCCGGGCAACCGACGCATCAACGTCTCTACGAGCATTGGCTATTGCATATTTCCCGAAGATTCAGCAGATTCCAGCGCCCTGTTGCGCCGGGCCGATAGCGCCTTATACCGCTTGAAAGGCTGCAAGACCGGACGCACCCGATGGCAGCCTAGCTCTGATTTATAATGTAGCACGGTCAATGTGTCACGGCACCATCACACGCAGGCCCGACCATTCTGGCATATTTTGCCAATGCACCACGGGTATACATGGGGGCTTTGGGCTTCCAGCTTTTACGGCGGAGAGCCAGTTCCGCATCGGATAGCTCGACGTTTATGGTCCCTTTTTCCGCGTCCACATCAACGATATCCCCATCGCGCACCAGGGCAATATTTCCGCCCACCTGGGCCTCGGGACCGACGTGGCCAATACATAAGCCGCGCGTGCCGCCGCTGAAGCGTCCATCGGTAATCAGGCAGGTGTCATATCCCAGCCCTTGACCGACAATGGCCGCTGTTACGGCCAGCATTTCCCGCATACCGGGGCCGCCTTTGGGGCCTTCATAACGGATAATGACCACGTCGCCTTTTTTAATTTGCAGGCCCTGTACCGCCTTCATGGCATCCTGTTCAGAATCAAAGCACCTTGCCGGACCCCGGTGCTGGAGTTTTTTTACGCCCGTGATTTTTATGACGCACCCTTCCGCGGCCAGATTTCCCTTGAGAATTCTTAAACCGCCATTGGGGCTGATGGCCTTTTCCACGGGGACAACCACATCCTGCCCGCCGGGCAGAACAACATCTTTGAGATTTTCCCGCATGGTTTTACCGGTGACGGTCATGCAGTCGCCATGGATAAGACCCGCATCCAGGAGGACTTTGAGAATCACGGGAATACCACCCACGCGGTAGACATCAAGGGCCACATACTTACCGCCGGGCTTTAGATCGGCGACAGTGGGCGTGCGCCGGCTGATGCGTTCAATATCATCGAGGGTCAGTTTCAAGCCCGCTTCGTGCGCAATGGCGGGCAGGTGCAGGCAGATATTGGTGCTGCCGCCGGTGGCAGCGCCGATGGCCACAGCATTTTCCAGCGCTTCGCGCGTCATGATGTCACTGGGGCGGATGTTTTTTTCCAAAAGCTGCATAACCTGTCGCCCCGCCGCCTGGCAGAAGTCATCGCGCGAAAGCTCCACGGCTGGTGGAGAACCCGACCCCGGCAGCGCCATGCCCATAGCCTCGGCCACACAGGCCATGGTGTTGGCCGTAAACTGCCCCCCGCAGGATCCCGCCGATGGACAGGCGTTGCATTCCAGTTCATACAATTCCGCGTCGGTCATTTTTCCGGCGGCATGGGCACCGACACCCTCATAGACATCTACAATGGTTACGTCCTTCCCCTTGAATTTTCCTGGAAGAATCGTGCCGCCGTAGATAAATATTCCGGGCAAATTTAATCGCGCCAGAGCCATAAGCGTTCCCGGCAGTGATTTATCGCACCCGGCCAAACCCACGAGAGCGTCATAACGATGTGCGTGCATCATGAGTTCAATGGAGTCGGCAATGACTTCTCGCGAAATCAGCGAGGCTTTCATACCTTCATGCCCCATGGCAATACCATCTGATACCGCGATGGTCACAAATTCCCGCGGCGTGCCGCCGGCGGATTTTACTCCGCTGGCAGCGGCCCGGGCCTGTCGATCCAGGGTAATGTTGCATGGGGTAGCTTGATTCCACGTACTGGCCACGCCCACCCACGGCTGATGAATGTCAGCATCCGTAAGCCCCATGGAACGAAAAAACGCCCTCTGCGGCGCACGATCAAAACCTTCCGTCACTTCCGGACTACGTGAACGATTAACCATTAAGAA
>JAJZCT010000063.1 GCA_021828925.1 Planctomycetota bacterium | reverse complement strand
GTTTTGGGCGCGGTGCGTACTTGTTGAATTTCCGGTTGATCGCGTTGAGGGCCTTGCAGAAAACGACAGTTTCTCCCGAGTACCTCAGCTTGTGAGTAGCCGGTCAATTGTTCAAAGGTCGGATTCGCATAGATGATCGGCAAATCCGGCTGTTGCGCGTCGGCGATGAGAATTCCCACCGGTGCCGCAGCCAGCGCTCGCTGTGCCAAATGCAAGGATTCCTCCGTGCGCCGCCGGTCCGTTACATCATGGGCAATAATCAGGTTCAGCGTTCGGCCTTGAACATTGATCGGGTTAACGTAGACTTCGACATCTCGAAATTCGCCGGATGCAATGCGGTGCTGGCACTGATAAAAATAAGAGATGCCATTTTTGGTTTCAGTAAATTGCTCCTCTATTTTCTTTCGGCCCGATGTGTTAATTTCCCAGATGCGCATGGTCTGTATCTTCTGGCGCGGAAAGCCCCAGAATTTACATGCGGCATCATTGGCATCAACAATTTGTCCATTTTCCGGGTCCAGGAGATATTCAATGGCCGGGCTTTGGTTAAATATTTGCAGCAAAATATCGCTCTCTCCGCTTCTGCGGTCCTGCAACTCACTGATTATCCCCATGGCCCATCCTCAGAAGGCACCCCGCAGCAGATTCATGTGGCCTGAAGCTGCACCAGGGTGGAATATCATGCATCCAGCCAAATCCGGAGCTTCCAAAAACCTGACACGCCGTCTATCTTTCGGTTATTGGCTGGCATTTTATACGGGAATTACTTCCCGTTTTTACTCAAATGATCAGGATAATCGCGGGCAACTGTGTGCCATTTATGTTTTTTACATGGCTCGCATCGCCCGTAACACCCTTAATGCCTCAAGTCTGCGGCAAAGCCAATAAGGAACTGTAATAAATGCCGCCTGCTACACACAAACTGTTCCTATTGTAGCAGCTCTATTTGATTATCGGATTAACATATTTTTCTGATAACAATTTTTCCATGTTTTCGTAAAATTTATTTTCGCGAAAGAGTGGATCTTGGCCTTGCCGTTGGGGGCCAAATTTGCTTTTTTTTTAATCCAATAGCCAGGAGTGGCGGTGCAACAGCATGTCCAGGGCGGGAGCGATGGGCTGCAGCAGCAGCAACGCCGTTGTTGCCGGAGGCAGCGGAATGGCCATTCGATGCAACAATGCCGCCGCGATGCCCGCCAACACCAAAAACACTTTCCGGGCCAATGGTTCAATGGGAAGCGTACCGGGTAGCGCCAAGATAAATACCGATGCAAACAGAAAATCTGAACTGCACAGTTCATACAGTAACAGTGCTATGGCTCGTTCCGGCGGCAGATACCATAATCCGCCAATACTCTGCCAAAACTCATGATGCAGTACCTGCGGTGACAAGGGGCCGAAAATCAACCCCGCCAATACCGCAATTAGAAACAATGCCCAGGCATCCGGAGGGAGAATATGGCGGTAAGACAGATACAGGCCCGCAATAATAATCGCAAAAATCCCGACCGTGCCAATCCGGCCCGGCACGCCACCGAGCAGAAGCGTCGGTGGCGATGGCAAATTCAAGGCAAACATGTTCCGTAACGCAATGCGGGACCGAAGTCCGGTTGGATCGCCGCCAATTTGCTTCAATGTTTGCTCGATGACCTGTTCAGGCCGCGGCAGCAATACGGCGTCAGCACCTCGTCGCGGTGATTGTTGCGGCCAGCGGTATATCTGTGCGGGTATGGCCTTTCCGATGTCACCAATTGTCAGATGATCCAGCACCAGCACGGGCCAGCGGCCGGCCAGTGGCAATATCGCGGTCAGGGCCAGCGGTACCAACAGGCCGATATGAAAGCGTTGCTTGCCGGGTAAGCCGGCGATCCAGATCAGGATTACCACGCTTGCGCCCATGGCCAAAGCCCAATACCAGGCAACCAGCGGCGCGGTCAGACCGGAACAGATCATCGCGTACGCCATTGTATGATTCCAGGTTAATAATTGGCCGCGCGCGGTAAAGCGGGCCAGCAGAAAGTGCGTAACTGCCGCCGCAAGCAAAGTGGACAGAATAATCAGTGACGCCCGGAATCCAAATACGGCAATGCCCCACAGCAGCGGCAGAAGTACCGACACGCTGATGGTTTGATAAAATTCCCGCCGCGATACCGGCCACAGAAGAAACGGTCTTTCGCAACAGGCGCTGCTGTCGGATGTGATTTTGTCCGATGTTGCGAAGGCCTGTTCACCAGCAGTGTGTTTAGCAATCATGCCGGCACTCCTGGTCGATGATCCGGTCCGACGGCGGCTTTCAACGAGTGAATGGTTATCGCCAGAGGCAGGCGCGATGGACAGACATAGCTGCACAATCCGCAATCAATGCACATCGATGCTTCTTGTGCGGAAATAGCCGGTAAACTGTCAATCATCCGCACCTGTGCCATCAACCCGGCGGGATTCAACCCGGCGGGGCATGCGCTTACACACCAGCCGCAGCGGATGCAATCAACCGTATCTTCCGCTATCGGCACGGGCCGGATGGATATGGTGCGAATGGATGGTTCCAGGACGGTTTTTTCCGGATCCACCAATTGTCCGGCCATCATGCCGTTGATAATACATTGCCGGTTCTGATGGCTGATCCCGGCGTCGGAAAGAACCCGGGCCAGAGATTGTCCAATATTGGCGGCAATGACTCTGGGTGTGGCGTTGTGCGTGAAGAGTTCCACCGGGCGCCACTGCGGCTGAGTTCCAAATTCAATCCAGCATCCCAGTAACCAGCAGGTCATGGGGTCCAGCAACACAACGCCCAAATCGGCGGGAGATGCGCCCGGCTGGAGCTTCAAGCCCAGCAGGGATCGCAATAAGATGCTCGGATGGCCCAGCGGATATCGGTTGATCAGTGAATGAATGGTAAACCCATTGGCTTTTGCCGCCTTGCGCCATTGATAGCGCAATTCCCCTTCCTCCCGCGGAATCGCCAGCCTTGTCCTGACCGCTGATACACACCGCCGCACCAGGTTCAATCCCGCCACCAGCCGCGGCAATTCAAATTCACTTAATACGCGCGGCAAGATCGATTCCGGCTGCGGAGCAATGAGATTAAGAACGACATCCTGAATCGCCGGCGATGTCAGTTGATGCAGCAGTGCGGGCGTCCAAAGGTCCTGGCTGGTCAGCTTCAGCCGCAGCAGCAACTCCCGCAGTGAGGCACTTGTTGTCGGCAGTTCCGTTGGCGGGGAACCGTTGGCGTTGTCATGCGCCGGCCAGACCGGTGCGTCCCAGGCCGGCGGGCCGAAAAACAAACCGCCCGGCACATGCCGCGAACGCAATGACAATTTCCCATTCAACATGACGGTCTCTGGTCTGCCGATTCTCATTTCCTGCCAGTGCCGCGGCAGGCGAGTTTAGCACCACTGATGTATAAACTGCCGGCAAACAGATTCAGCCCGGCGCATCAGAGCACAAAAAAAGGCCGGTAGGGTCCGGCCTTTTTGAGTCAATTGTTCAGGCTGCGCTCGTATCAGTGGCCGACAATTTCGGATTTCTTGGGCATAAGAATGCCCAGTAATTCAGCCTGGGCCATTTCCGGCACCTTTTCCTGTTTTAATGTGGTCCCGAGGTCCTGCACAAAGGCGTTCCACTGGGCATCGGTGATATTCATGCCTTTGTGGGCCTGATACATATCCGGTCCGGTGTAAATTTGCGGGCCACCGGATTTTTCTCCGATGTATGCAACCAGTTGCGTTTGCAGATGCGCCAGGTTCGCGTGCGCGAAGTCGGAGTTAATCCGATTATCTTTTCCGACGTTAATCAGAAAGGCGTGGACCACCGTGGTAATTCCGGATTGGCCGCCAAGTTGTTCGTATAGCGATGGGCCGTTCATCTGGTTCTGATTTTTAGCGCATCCGCCCACACCCAAGGCCAGTACCAGCGCCGCAATTGTTCCCAATCCAGCCGACAATAACGAACTTTTTCGCACGGAAAGGCTCCTTCCAAAGGATCAACCCAGGCCGCCCCGGCTATTGCCGGTGGATAGCAAGTCCCGGACCGCTGCTTTAGATAGCACGGAATGGCCATTCTGGCAAGCGCAAGAGGTAAAAAAGCGCGAATGGCACCTTCCTGGAAATACACCGCATCGTAGCGAAAATACACCTGAGGACACAGGTTCGGAGGAAATTACTTTGGCGGGCGGTTGCGGTATTGCAGTTCGGGGTGTTTCACGCTTACCCGGGTATTGGGCGGCACAGATTGCGTGACAAATACGTTGCCATTAATGGTCGCCCCTCGCCCGATGACGGTTTCACCGCCAAGAATGCTGGCATTGGGGTAGATCATCACATCATCTTCAATGGTGGGGTGGCGCTTATTGCCGCGCAGCATCTGGCCGCCGCGCGTGGACAGCGCGCCGAGCGTCACGCCCTGATAAATTTTCACATTCGTTCCAATAATGGTGGTTTCTCCGATCACCACGCCGGTACCATGGTCGATAAAGAAATAGTCGCCGATGGTCGCGCCGGGATGAATATCAATCCCCGTTGCGCCGTGGGCGTATTCCGTCATGATGCGGGGAATCAGCGGTACGCCCAGCGTGTGAAGTTCATGCGCAATGCGATAAATGGTAATCGCCAGATAGCCCGGATAGCTGAAGACAATTTCATCCACGCTTCCCGCCGCCGGATCCCCGTCGAACGCCGCCTGCGCATCGGTGGCCAGAATTCGCCGCAGCTTGGGTATGGCCCCGAGAAATTCGTCGGTAATGGCGGCTGCGGTGGTATCGCAATCCACGCATTCGGTTTTACTGTTGCGCTGATGCTGATGGCGGATGGCCCGGCGCACCTGATCAAAAAGCGTGTCCCGGATTGAGCTTAATACGCTGTGCACGTGCAAGGGCAGTTCGGTGGTGGTAAGATTCTGCCGCCCGAAAAAGCCGGGGAAAAGCACCTCCCGGATCGACTGGACCAGCGCGATGATCACATCACGGTTCGGCAAATTGCTTGAGCCGATGTATTGTGTGGCCGGAAACTGCTCATAGCTGGCAATGATTTCATCGGCAAGCTTGGGAAGATCTGTTCTGGTTGCTGCATCCACAGTTGCATTCTCCATGGGATTACTGACTTCCGGCATTCAGACACGTTTTTCCCGCGGCCGCATCAGATTCATCAGCGCGAAGGTACGGCACCGCGATCCGCGCGATGGCCAAAGAGTCCGCGCTTTTTTATGATTTCCGCCACTGGCGGCGGCACCATGGTTTCCCATGTGTCGTCCCGGGTCTGAATTTTCTTCAATACGTCGCGCGAGAAGATGCTCAGATATTCCGGATTATAATTGTTCAACTGCTCAATCCAGCCGCTTTCCACCAGATATCCGAAAAGTTTTTTCAATTCAGAGGTGAAATCCAGTGTTTCCGTGGTGGTAAGAGACGAGTCGGAATTCTTAAGCGGATAAATATAAAGTTTATGGTCATTCTTGAATAACCGTCCGAACGCTTCGAGAATTCCACCTTCGAGATTGGCGTAATACGTAACGTCAAAAAGATCGATCAACGTGGGCACGCCCATGACCAGGCCGATGCGTTTTTTGGTGAATTGCGATAAGTACCCGGCCAGGCGATAAAACTCAAAATAATCGGAAATTAATACCGTCATGCCGCAGGCGCTAAGCACATCCGCCCGGGCCAGAAAATCCTTGAGATCAATGGAACCTTCCGCCCGCAAATTACGCATGGTAATTTCAAAAAGCTGCAGCGGTTCTTCTCCGGTGGAATCGGATTCCGCGAGAAATCTTTCCCGCGCGCAGTGCATCATATCCAGGTTCACGTGCGTTACCGGCCGGAAACTGCCGCGCTCCACAATGACCGGGCGTTTATGCAGCACTTCGGATGGTTGCAGCACTTCACCGGACGGGCCGAACATGGCCGCTTGACTTAACCCGAGTTCCACCAGCCGCAGGCTCATGATCCGGTTGTCCACATGCCGGAATTCAATGCCGCTGAATTCGATCATGTCTATTTCAATGCGGGATGAGGAAATGCCGTCCATGAGGGACTTAAGCAGCATTTCCGGCTCATAATGGTAGAAAAAAGCGCCGTAAAGCAGATTGACGCCCACAATGCCCAGTGCTTCCTGCTGCTGCGCGTTTTCCCGATCCAGCATCCGGACATGCAGAATGATCTGGCTGTCCTGATCACGCGGATGGGCCTGAAATTTCACGCCCATCCATCCGTGGCACTCCACGTTGCCTTTAAAACTCTGGGCGGCAACGGTATTGGCGAAAGTAAAAAAGGCGGTGGTATCTCCGCGTGCTTCGCCAAGCCGGTCAATATTGAGCTGCTGTTCATATTTCAACATGCTTTCAAGCCGCGCCCGGCTGACGTAGCGATCACATTTGCCGTAGATGGCATCGCTGACGGACATGTCATAGGCGCTCATGCTTTTGGCAATGGTTCCGGCGGCGCCGCCGGCACGGAAAAACCAGCGTACCACTTCCTGTCCGGCGCCAATTTCGGCAAACGTGCCATAGCGCCGTGAATCGATATTTACTTCCAGCGCTTTGCGCTGGGTGTCGAGATGTTCTCGGTCATTGCCCTGCGGCCCAATCGTGCGTCCCATCGGAAACTCCACTGCACACCATCCATCGCCTGATGGTAGCGGATTCAAGCGGTGCCGACAATATACAAATCGTTTAAGCGCTTTCCTTCAACGGCAGCGGCTTGGTGTCAAAAAGGCTGACTTCGCCGCGTACCACCGCATCGGTGATCACGTATTTGCCCCGTTGCGGCTGATCCGGCAGATGATACATCAGATCCAGCATCAGTTCCTCCATCACGCTGCGCAAGGCGCGGGCGCCGGTATCGCGCTTCAGGGCTTTCTCCGCTATGACATGCAGCGCTTCGCGTGTGAATTCCAGTTCGCAGCCTTCCATCTGGAAGAATTTCTGATATTGCTTGACCAGTGCGTTGCGCGGCTCGGTGAGAATCTGAATCATCGCTTCTTCCGTCAGCGGCTGCAGCGAAGCCAGAATGGGCAATCGTCCGACGAATTCGGGAATCATGCCGTATTCAATGAGGTCATCGGGCGTGACCTTTGCAAGAAAGTCGGCGCGACGTTCATTTTTCACGCGTGAGCCATCCACTTCGGAACCGAATCCGATCAACTGCTTTCCGAGCCGTTGCGCAATAATCTGCTCCAGGCCCACAAAGGTGCCGCCGCAGATAAACAGAATGTGCGATGTGTCCATTTGAATATATTGCTGTTCAGGATGTTTGCGCCCACCTTGCGGCGGAACATTGGCCATGGTCCCTTCCAGCATTTTCAGCAACGCCTGCTGAACACCTTCCCCGGAGACATCCCGTGTGATGGAAACGTTCATGCTGGTTTTGCCGATTTTATCAATTTCATCGATGTAGATAATGCCGCGTTTGGCCGTTTCAAGGTCAAAATCAGCGGCCTGCAGAAGTTTCAGCAGCAGATTTTCCACATCTTCGCCAACATAGCCAGCTTCGGTAAGCGTGGTGGCATCGCCAATGGCAAAGGGCACGTTCAGGCAGCGGGCCAGCGTACGCGCCAGCAGCGTTTTGCCTGACCCGGTAGGTCCAATCAGCAACACGTTGGATTTATCAAGTTCAACGTCATCGGATGTTCTGCCATCGGTATGTGAAAGCCGTTTGTAATGGTTATGTACCGCGACCGATAGCGCCCTCTTTGCGGCCTCTTGTCCGATAACGTATTGATCCATGAATTCTTTGAGTTGTCGCGGCGGTGGAATTTCTCCAACCGTTGGCTTTGAACCGGTGACCTTTCGCTTTTCCTGCTTGAATATGTTCTGGCAAAGCTCAGAGCAACTCGCACAAATGTAAATATCGTTGGGGCCTTCAACCATGGGGCCCACTTCGCGGCTGGATTTCCCGCAAAACGAACAATTGGTCACTTTGCGGCCCCGAAATCCACCTGAACCACCGGATGCACCGCCCCCATTGCCCGTTCCTCCGCCGTTGCCTGAACCGCCGTTTCCGCTCTGATTTGACATGTCACGCTGTTCCAATTGTCGCTGACTTGAATCTCGAATATTCAAATACCAAATCCCGTTCAGCAAGCCAGCGGCCCGAACGGGCAAATACAATACCGCCGGTATTCTAACAGACTCCCACAACGTAACCAAACCTCTTCCCGGTGCCCCGACAGGCCTTATATCGAATTCCAGACCATGGAAGTTGGAATTGAAGGTTGGTGCATTGGATACACGCGTTGCGATTGTTATACGTTGCTTCGCTTCCGTAAAGCCAACATCCCCAAAGCCGCCACGGCCAGCAAGCCCAGCGTGGCCGGTTCCGGCACCGCTTGGACGGTATAGGCATTGCCGGCGGTTTGGCCCAGGGTATCGTTGGGCATGATATTGGTATTGCCGTACAGAAATTCGTAATCATTCCACCCGGTAACGCTCGGATCAGCCGAAATATTGGTGATTTCCATGCGCATGGCGTCATACATCACGCCCCAGGGGTGGTTAACACTTAATGTAATGATATTGTCCTGTCCCGGAGCGTTAAGGTCGCTGGTTGTCCATTGCAGTGCGGCCCAGCCAAAATAACCGGAGTTCCCCTGCCGCACCATCGGATCGCTGCGGTGAATGTAATATGGATCGCGCATGATTAACTGATGGCCATTAAGCGAAACAATTAAATCCGCTTCCGCAGCCGCCAGCGCAATCGACAGCACCACATATTGCCCCTGGGCCTGTTGGGCGGCAGTAGTGGTAAAGTGTATCTGCCAGGGCTGGCCCGTATACGTGGCGGGGCCGCCAGCGGCGTTGACGTAAGCTGGAGAAATATATTTATATCCATCTGATGTTGTATCGGTGCCGTTGGTGTACGTCCCGGCATATAAGCCGGGATCAAATGTCTGCCATTGGTTGGTGGGCCAGACATTGAGATTATTGGTGGCAGCGGTGGTGCCGACGGCGGTGGCGTAATAGACCACTTTGCCCTGGTTGGCAGCCAATTCCTGCCAATAGTTGTAGGCGCCAAAATACTGCCGGATAGCCTGCCCGGCAGCGTTGTGGCCATTTTCAAATTCACTGGCGGAATGATCAGGCGTGCCGATGGTCCAAATTGGAGCGGCGGTGCCGAAGTTTTCGGGGGTGAATTTCAGATTGGTCGGGGTGTCAAGCTGGCCATTTTTTGCCACAACACCATCGACCCTCATTTCACCCCACTGGCCAGATTGGTACACCGTCATCCGATAAGTACCCGGTACGACGCCGGTTAATGTGGTGCTGCCATTCTGATTCAGATAGCCCCAATATTGATAACCGGTACTGGAAGCCTGAAAATCCGTGTGGGGATCGGAAAGTACCACCACATTCTTATTGGTATTGCCGCTCCAGCCTTGTGCATCGGTGACGTTGGCCTGCACGCTGCCGCGTTGTGTGCTGGGCACATAGCCGTTGGCGAGAAGTTCGGAGTCCGTATTGAAAAAAGCGTTGGCTGTGGGAATGGTATTGACGGCATTTTGGTACAGGGCGTTGGCATCGGCGTTCTGAGAACTGATGGCATTAAAAGCCAATTCATACGCGCCAAACAGTCGCGTGGTATTGACGCCTTGCTGGGGCGTATAACTTGATCCGCCGTAGTGACCGCCGATAAATTCCTCCAGCATCGTGGGCGCTACCGCCGTAAGCGCCTGCTTAACCGGGCCGTCGGTCATGGTGTCGCGGTTGGGTGTCACAAACCATGCTCCGACGCTGCTGCCATACATGCCATAAGCCTGCTGATACTGTTCGTAGGTGGAATAATCATATTTAGTGAGAAAATTATCGCCGGGATTCATCGGGGTGGATACGCCGGTAAAATCCACGGTTTCTTTCTGCACCTGCCGGCCCGGATTGGCCGTGACGGTGTTATACGCCAACTGCGGCGAGGGCATGGTTTCGGGAAATGCGCCGAGGCTGTTGGGGCCGGTATTGGCGAGATAATTGGAACTGAAGAGATTATCACTGGCCTTGAAAATAAACTGTCCCTGTCCGAGATTGCTGGCCGCCGCTGTGGCCGAATGGGTGAAAACCGAATACATATAAAGTGACGGGCTGTTGGGCGTCAGCACCCAATGGGTTTGAATGCCGAAATTATCGGTGGTGCTGGATGGAGTAGTGGTGGTCCAGATATCCAGATAACCATTGGGATCAAGCTGATAATTAGCGGTGTTGCTGCCATATAGAATCCCGCTGGGGCCATCATATTCACCGTAAAGCTGCTGGGTGCTTTGGCCCGGCGCGTTGCCGCTGGTGCTGAGCATATTGAGGACCGAGCCGTTAAGCCGCACGGATAACTGGTTGATTGCTCCGCTTTTTGTGTTCATCCCTAACGAAACAACGCCATTGCTGGCGGTCCACTCGGAACTGTTGGAAGTATTGATCGTTACATCCGCAAACGCGGAGGTGGTAATCGTCGCCGCCGCCGCAGCGCCCAAAAGAAGATGTCTGGATGTTAACATGTTGCACCCCTTAAAAAAGCGACCCCAAAACGATGGACTGGGCATTCAAGCCCCTGCCTCAAAAAGCCATTGC